>CAYRLV010000050.1:0-14269 GCA_964425155.1 uncultured Ornithinicoccus sp.
TCGTCATGACGTTGTGCTTCACCCTCTTCTCGACCCTCAGCCTCGTCTACATGGCCACCACCGTCGGGCTGGATCCGCTGCAGATGGTGCTGGTCGGCACCGTGCTCGAGGCGGTCTGCTTCTGCTTCGAGATCCCCACCGGCATCGTGTCCGACGTCTACAGCCGACGGCTGTCCATCCTCATCGGGCTCGTCCTCGTCGGTGCTGGCTTCCTGCTCCAGGGCCTGGTGCCGACGTTCGCCGCCGTCCTGCTGGCCCAGGTGGTGTGGGGCATCGGCTTCACCTTCACCTCCGGCTCGATCGAGGCCTGGCTCACCGACGAGATCGGCGTCGACGCCATCGGCCCGGTCTTCACGCGGGAGGTGCAGCTCTCCCTGGTCGCGACCTTCGTGGCCGTCCTGGCCGCCGGCGGTCTCGGCCTGCTGGACATCCGGGTACCGATGGTGGCCGGGGGTGCCGGACTGGTGCTGCTCGCGGGCTACCTGGCGCTCACCATGCCCGAGCGGCACTTCACCCGCACCCCAGCTGCGGAGCGCGAGACCTTCCGGCACATGGCCCGGTCCTTCACCGCGGGCGTGTCCATGGCCCGTCGCAGCCGGGTGGTGCGGTCGTTCTTCCTGATCAGCCTGGTCGTGGGGCTGGCCAGCGAGGCCTACGACCGTTTGTGGACGGTGCGCATCCTCGAACTCGGTGTGCCCGGGCTCAGCGAGTCCGACAGCCCGGTCGTCTGGTTCGCCGGATTCACCCTCGTGGGCACGGTGATCTCGCTGCTGTCCTCGGTGGTCGTCAACCGGGTGAGTCCCGCCCGGGTCAACGCCCTGCACCCCGGCGGGCTGCTGGCGGCGCTCGCGCTGGTCCAGGTCGTGGGCATCATCGGCCTCGCCCTGCTCGGCAACCTGTGGCTGGCCTTGGCGGCCATGTGGATTCGCGGTGCCGCCGTCGCCGTCGCGGCGCCGATCCAGTCGGCGTGGCTGAACCGCAACGTCGACTCCGGCGTGCGCGCCACGGTGCTGTCGATGAACGGTCAGGCCAACGCGATCGGCCAGGTCGTCGGCGGGCCCCCGCTCGGCGCACTCGCCAACGGCACGTCGGTGTCCACGGCGCTCACGGCGTCCGCGCTGGTGCTCTCGCCGATCACCCTGCTGTATGCGCGGCTGCGCCCCCGCCGCACGAGCGTCCCGGAGACCGGGGTGACCACCCGCCATACGTGAGGTGGCCGCCACCCGCACGAGTGGCACAGTTCCCGACGAGCGGCACAGCTCTACCTGTGCCACTCGCGCGAAACTGTGCCACTCGTGCGGACATCACGCTCTGCTCAGGAGCAGCGGCCCGATGCCACCACCCGGTTCCGGGGGCGGGTCAGTGGGTGCCGGGCTCGTGCGTCGCGTGGCTCGCCGGCTCCAGCTGGAAGGTGGAGTGCTCGACGTCGAAGTGCCCGGTGAGGCAGGCCTGCAGCGCGTCGAGGATCTGCGGCGCGTGCCCGTCGTGGAAGCAGGAGTCGTCCAGCACGACGTGCACGGAGAGGGTCGGCAGGTCGGAGGTGACGCTCCAGACGTGCAGGTCGTGCACGTCCACGACGTGGTCAGTGGACAGCAGGTGCTCGCGGACGTGGTCGAGGTCGATCGCCTCCGGCGCCCGCTCCAGCAGCACCCGGCCGCTGTCCCGGAGCAGTCCCCAGCCCGCGCGGAGCATGAGGGCGACCACGACCAGGGAGGCGATCGGGTCGGCCCGGGTCCAGCCGGTCGTGACGATGACGACGCCCGCGACGACGGTGCCGATGAAGCCGTAGAGGTCGGTGAGGATGTGCTGGTAGGCGCCTTCGACGTTGAGGCTCGTGCGGTTGGCGCGGGACAGCGCCCACGTGGCGAGCACATTGACGGCCACGCCGACCAGCGCCACCACGATCACCGGCCAGCCCTCGACCTCCGGCGGGTGGACCAGGCGCCGGATGGCCTCGAGGCCGATGACGCCGGAGACCACCAGCAGGGTCGCCCCGTTGCCGGCGGCCGACAGGATCTCGGCGCGCTTCCAGCCGAACGTCCACGGACCGCGGGCCTCGCGGGCGGCCAGCCGCATCGCCCACAGCGCGGCCACGATGGCGCCGACATCGGACAGCATGTGGCCCGCGTCGGACAGCAGCGCCAGCGACCCCGAGGCGAAGGCCACGATGACCTCGCCCACCAGGAAGACGACGAGCAGGGCGAGCGCGATCAGCAGCCACCGGCGGTCGGCGTCCCTGCCCACCGCGTGCGTGTGACCCTCGTGTCGCTCGCCGCTCACGACCCCACGCTAACCGGGCGTCGACCCGGGTCGTCCCGCCTCTCGGCCGTCGGAACCCACCGGACCGTGGGACGTCCCGGCGCGGGCTGCTCGGGTAGCGTCGAGGAGACCTGTCCTCGGGAGCAAGGAGCGCGAGCGTGTACGACCTGATCGTCGGTGGGGGGACGCTCTACGGCACGGGTGTCCCGGACGGGGCGCGCGCCGACCTCGCCGTCGCGGGAGACCGCGTGGTCGAGATCGGCGACCTGGCCGAAGCCGAGGCGCACCAACGGATCGACGCCACCGGGCTCGCCGTGACTCCCGGGTTCATCAACGTGCTGAGCCACTCCTACTTCAGCCTGCTGCACGACCCGCGTTCGCTCGGCGAGCTGGTGCAGGGCGTCACCACGCAGGTCTTCGGTGAGGGCGACACCATGGGTCCGCTCCGGCCGGAGCAGCAGCGCCAGCTCGAGCACGAGGAACGCGAGCTGGGCCTGCAGGTGAGCTGGTCGCGGCTGTCGGAATACCTCGATCACGTGGAGAAGCAGGGCATCTCGCAGAACGTCGCGTCGTTCGTCGGCAACGGCACCTTGCGTCCGTTTGTCATGGGGTATGCGGACCGCCCACCCACCGCGCGCGAGCTCGACCAGATGCGGGGCCTGGTGGAGGAGGAGATGGCCGACGGAGCGCTGGGGTTGTCCACCGCGCTGATCTACCCGCCGGAGACCTACACGAGCACGGACGAGCTGGTGGCCCTCTGCGAACCGGTGGCGCGACACGGCGGGGTCTACGTCTCGCACATCCGTGATGAGGGGCCGGGACTGGTCGGGGCGGTCGAGGAGCTGCTCGAGATCTCCGAGCGCGCCGGTGTGCCGGCGGAGGTCTACCACCTCAAGGCCTCCGGCCGACGCAACTGGCACCTCATGCCGCAGGTGCTGGAACGACTCGAACAGGTGCGCGCCGAGGGCCGGCCGGTGACCGCGGACGTCTACCCCTACCCGGCCAGCTCCACCGGACTGACCAGCATCGTGCCGCAGCAGTTCCACGAGGGCGGGTCCGAGGCGCTGTTCGACCGGCTGGCCGACCCGACCACGCGGAGCGAGGTGGCGACGGCGATGAAGGAGCAGGACCGGTGGGCGCGCGAGCACGACGCCGCCGAGGTGTTGCTGCTGCATTTCGCCGAGGCGGACCTGCGCTCGCACCAGGGGAGGACGCTGGCCGCAGTAGCGGAGGACCGGGGGGAGCACCCGGTCGACACCGCGCTCGACCTGATCGCGCGGGACCGGTCGCGGGTCGGTGTCGCGTTCTTCTCCATGTCGGAGGACAACCTGACCGAGCAACTGCGCCACCGGTTCGTGAGCATCTGCTCGGACGCCCAGTCGGTGGCACCGGAGGGCGTGGCGTTGCAGTCGCCGACGCACCCGCGCGCCTACGGCTCCTTCGCGCGGGTGCTGCGCAAGTACGTCCGCGAGGACGGCGTCCTCACGTTCGCCGAGGCAGTGGACCGGATGACCCGGCTGCCGGCGGACAACTTCGGGCTCGCAGGGCGGGGGCGGCTCGAGGTGGGCGCGTTCGCCGACCTCGTGGTCCTGGATCCCGAGAAGGTCGCGGACACCGCGACGTTCGAGGACCCGCACCGGCTCGCCGTCGGGGTGTCGCACGTCGTGGTCAACGGCCGCGTCACGCTCCAGGACGGGGCGTTCACCGGCACCCTCGCAGGCCGTGCCGTGCGACGCGGGGTCGCCTGAGGCGCAGCGCCCGGACTGCCCGCGCCGCGGGGGTGGCCCCCTGGGACGTGCCGCTCTGCCCCGTGTGGTGGACCACGACGCCCGGACTGGTCCGCCAGACGGGGCAGACGGACAGCAGCGACGGAGCACTGCCCAGCACCTGTCGGAGAGCACTCCTAGCCTGTGCAGGACACGCGGATGACGGGCGCCGGGAGGGACCGCGATGGCCACACACGAGCAGGACGTCCAGGTGCGGGGGCCGTGGTCACTCACGACCAGCCGGAGGTTCTGGGAGGGCTTCACGCCGGCTGCGCTGACTCCCGGAGCCGAAGACGGGGTGCTGCGCACGACGTTCCTGGTCGAGGCGGACTGGACGCCGGCCACCGTATCGGTGACCCAGGAGGGCAGCCGAGCACGGGTGCGGGTCGAGGGGGAGGGCGATCTTGCCGCCGCCGCAGCGCAGGTGTGCCGTTTCCTCGCGCTCGACGTCGACGGCAGGCAGTGGCCGGCGATCGGCCGGCGTGACCCGGTGATCGCCGAGGCCCAGCAGCTGCTGCCGGGGCTGCGGCCGTGCGGGTTCCACTCGCCCTACGAGGCAGCAGCCTGGGCCGTGCTCTCCGGACGGGTCCGGATCAGCCAGGCCGCGCGTCTGCGTGCGGATCTGGTGCGCGATCTCGGTGTGGCCGGCGCGTTCCCGGCCCCGGAGACGCTGCTCCGGAGCGACCTCGACCTGCCCGGTCGCAAGCCGATCTACCTGCGCGCCGTCGCCGAGGCCGCGCTCGACGGACTCCTGATGGGGGCGACACTCCGGGCTCTCGAGCCGGAGGACGCGGTCGCTCGGGTCCAGCAGGTGAAGGGCCTCGGACCGTTCGGAGCAGAGCTCGTCGTGGTCCGTGGCGCCAACGCCCCCGACGCCCTGCCGAGCCACGAGCGCCGGCTCGACGCCGAGATCGCCGAACGCTACGGGCAGGGGCGCGCGCTCGCGGAGGTCGCCGAGGCCTGGCGGCCGCTGCGGACCTGGGCGTGTGTCCACCTGCGCAGCCTGCGCGAGCAGCGCACCCACGAGATCGCGGGGTGACCGGACGGCAGACAACGCTCACCTTCGTCGACGCTCGACCAGGACGGTGTCCCGCCAGCGTCCACGGTGCCGGGCGATGCGCTCCCGGGTGCCGACCACACGGAAGCCGACGCGGTCGTGCAGGGCGAGGCTGGCGGCGTTCTCGGGGAAGAGTGAGGACTGGATGGTCCACACACCGGCGCGATCGGCGGCGTCGACCAGGGCACGGAGCAGCAGCAGACCGACGCCCTGGCCGCGAGCGCTGCGGCGGACGTAGACGGAGTGCTCGACCACGCCGGCATAGGCGGGACGGGCAGACACCGGCGAGCAGGAGACCCAGCCCGCGACCGGACCCGCGGAGGCGACGGCGACGAGGCTGAGATCGGGCCGCCGGCCCGCCCGGAAGGCGGACCAGGACGGCACCGCGGTCTCGAACGTCGCGTTCCCGTCCGCGATGCCCTCGGCGTAGATCGCGAGCACCTCCTGCGCGTGGGCGTCGCTCATCGGCACCACCGACACGGCGGCGCGATCGGTCTGCAGTCGTGGGGAGCCCACGCGGCCATCCTCGCGCACGCCGACGCCGACGCCGACCCGACCGAGTCCTCCGGGCCTCCGAACGCGGTGGACACCACAGGGCCGCGCCGACATAGTGCGCGGGTGACTACTTCCGACGACCTCGAGCTGCTGTCCCTCACCAACGCCGACCTGCCCGCGTGGACGGAACGCACCCGTCGCCGGCTCGTCGACCAACGGGTCCGGGGCGGTTGGCGCGAGGCCGACGCCCGGGTCCGGGCCGACCGGACCCTGGACCGTGCCGTCACCGAGAGCGGCTGGTCAGAGGGACAGCACGTATGGCGGGTGCGCCAGGGCGGCGCGGACGTCGGCGACGTCTGGCTGATGCTGACCCGCGGTGCGGACGCGCACGTCGTGGCGGTGGACGTGCCGGAGCAGGCCGCGGGCGCGACCTTCGACGTCGTGGCCCGCGCGGCAGGCGCCCTCGGGGTGAAGCGGCTGATGATCAGCTGCTTCCCCGGCGACCGGGTCACCGACGCGTTCCTGGCCGGTCGGTCGACCGAGCTGGTGGCGACCCAGATGGAGCTCACGCTGGTCGAGCCCGCCCCGGAGGAGCGGGTGCGGCTGGAACGGATGACACCCGAGCGCTATACGGCCTTCCTGGACACCGAGATCGAGCACTACGCGCGGGAGATGCTCGAGTCGGGCAGCCACCAGGATCTCGAGACCGCCCGGGCGGACTCCCGGCGACAGCACGCGCAGTTGTTGCCGGCGGGGTTGGACACGCCCAGGCAGCTCCTCTGGTCCGCCTTCGACGGTGATCGCGAGGTCGGGATCCTGTGGATCAACGTCGACGGCGACCGCGCCTTCATCTACGACATCGAGGTCGACGAGCGCTGCCGTCGGCAGGGCTATGGCGGGGCCATCCTGCGGGCCGGCGCCCACGAGAGCGCCGCGCGCGGGGCTGTCGTGCTCGGGCTGAACGTGTTCGGCCCCAACGCCGGGGCCCGGGCGCTCTACGAGAAGTCCGGCTTCGCCACGATCGAGCGGATCGTCATCGTCGAGCTCTGAGGAGGGTCGCTCGCGGCCGGTGCGCCCGGGCGGAGGGCCACCACAGCGTCACGGCGAGGACCTGGAAAGCCGCCGCGACGAGAAGCAGCGCCGAGGTCGGAAGGCTCACCAGGACACCGGCCAGAGCAGCACCGACACTGGCCGCGGTGAGCTTGAGGCTGGCACCGGTGGTGAAGACCTGCGAGCGGAGCCGTGCCGGGGCCTCCCGGTGCCGGATCGCCATGAGCGAGACCAGCGCCGGGCCGTCACCGATCCCGACGACCGCGGCCCCGATCACCGCGCCGCTCGCGGTGGGGAGCGCCATCAGACCCAACCCGAGACCCGCGGTCAGGGTGGCGAGGCGCAGCGTGCGGTGCAGGCTCCACGGGAGCGGCCACCGGGCCAGGGCGAGGCTGGAGGCCATGGAGCCCACCGCGGCGACGACGAGCAGCAACGCGCCCTCGCCGGCCCCGCCGAGACGGTCGAGGCCGATCCTGGGTGCGAGCACGCCATACAGTCCGATCCCGAGGTAGCTGACGCACGAGACAGCGGTGGCGCTGCGCAGACCGGGGAGGTCGACGATGGCGCGCCCACCCCGGCGGACGTCGGCGAGGATGCTGCTCGCGCCACCGCTGGTGACGCGCTCACGGGCGGGCAGGTGCAGGGCGAGCGAGGCGGCGACCAGCAACAGGGCCACCAACAACACGATGCCCACCACGGGATCCCAGAAGACCACCGCGATTCCGGCGGCTCCCGGCCCGACCAGACCGGCGAAGCCGTAGCTCGTCGCATCCAGCGCCGTGGCCCGGCGCAGGCCGTCGCCCGAGACGAGCTGGCCGAGCTGTGAGCTCCATCCGCCCGAGATCGCCGGACCGGCGAGACCCGCGACGAAGGCGATGGCGCAGAGCCAGACGGGCGCGAGGCCGCCCAGCATGGCCGCGACCACGGCGAGCCCGGTCGCGTACAGCACGAGACAGCTCGCCAGGAAGCGGCCCGGGCGCGGGCTGCGGTCCAGCAACGCGCCGAGCACCGGGCCACCCAGGGCCGCCGACGCGGTCAGGGAGGCCACGAGCACGGGTGGCACCGACGCGGGGACGCTGGCAGCCATCGCCAGCAGGAGCAGGGCCGGTCCCGACAGCTCGTCCGCCACGCGCGCGGTGGTGCTCCCGGCGAGGTAGCGGCCCACTCCCTGCCGTGTGTAACGGCTCTGCATGAGTAGGACGTTACAGAAGTATGCTGGGGCCGTGCCATCGGAATTCGGAGGGAGCCCGCGCGACGTGGCCGAGCGGGCGGTCGCGGTCCTCGTGGCGCTGCGGGAGCCTGCCGACGAGGCTCTCGACGCCGTACGCGGGGCGCTCGTGCGCTACGGCGAGCTCGAGGCGAGCGATCTGGGCACGGCGGACCTCGAGGCACTTCGCTCCGCCGGCGAGCGGCTCGCGCCCGTCGTCGACGCCACCACCGCGGGCGACGCGGCCCGGGCGATCAACGAGCTGCTGCAGGCGTATGCGCGGACCCCCCGCCTCACGGCACACGGCCACACCCCGTGGCACCTGCACGTCGACGCATCGGACGACGACGAGCCGTGGGCCCGGTGGTTCATGGCGTCGACCGCGATGGGCCTCGCGGTGATGGTGGCCGAGACGCAGCGGCCGCCCCTGGGCCGGTGCGCCTCGCCCGGGTGCGGGCGTCCGTTCGTCCGCAGCACCCACGGCGCGCCGCGACGCTACTGTTCGAGCACCTGCGGCACGCGCGAGCGGGTGGCCGGGCTCCGCGCGTCCCGTCGCACGTGAGAGGCGACCAGCGTGGCCGTGTGCCGACCGGGAGGGGAGACCCTCCGGCATCCGTGACGAGGCACTCGACGGTGGCCGCGAGGGCCGGCCGGACGGGGCCCGCCGCGATCGGACCCCGTGCCGGCCGGTCCGGCTCAGGCGCGGGCGCAGGTGACGCGCGGGTTCATGTTCGCGAACACGCCCCACGGGTTCTGCCTCCAGATCCACGCGTGGATCTCGTAGAACGCCGGCAGGTCGAACCGGTTCGGTGCGGGCACGTACTTCAGCTTGTGCCCGAACAGGCGCGGCGGAGCCGTGGTCTCGGGCGAGCCCCACGCGGACTCGAACACCACATACTCCAGCGCCACCAACCGCAGCCGTCCGTGCCGCAGCGGCTCGAGGACGAGGACCTCGGGGTGGGCGGCGTCCAGCTTGTCGTCCAGCAGCGCACCGTTGACCCAGTGCACGCCCATCGCGGGTTTGCCGTCGGAGTCGTCGAGGTCGACGTCCAGGTCGATGCACTCGTGCAGCGGCACACCCTCCGGGAAGGCGGCGTAGCCGGCGCGTGCGGCGGTCCGCAGATGGTGGAAGCGGGCGGTGCCGATGGAGGCAGACACCAGATCACGCACCACGACGCTTCCGTGGTGATGGTGCCGGTGATGGTGGTGTCCCGCCGAAGCCGCCCCAGCGGGCACCAGCACGGCCAGGGCCATCACCAGCGCAGCCAGGACGCCCAGCGAGCGTCGATGGCGGAGCAGGGAGTGGATGCGGCCGAGCACGGCGGTTCAGCCCTCTCCCGTGACGGGGTCGATGATCGCACCGACCTGGCGGATCTGGTCACACGGGAAGCCGCCCCGGCGGGCATGCTCCCGGATGATGTCCTCGTCGACGGCGTTGTAGACGCAGAACAGCCGCTCGTCGGTGACGTAGCTGTGCACCCACTGGATGCCGCTCTCGAAGCTGGCCAGCACCTTGTTCGACTGTGCGGACAGCCCTGCCAACTGCTCGGCAGTCATCTGGCTGGCGCCCGGGACGGTCCGTTCGATCACGTACTTGGGCATGACGACCTCCATCGGTCTGTGCGGCGCCGGTCGCCGCGTCGATGCCACCACCGTCCTCGGTGTGACCACCCCGCGTCATGAGGCATTTGCCCCATGACCCACCCCCCCGCTCACGGAAGCGCGGCTTGGCCTCCCGCCCGGCTTCCCTGCCGACTCAGGG
This sequence comes from uncultured Ornithinicoccus sp., assembly GCA_964425155.1. Lineage (GTDB taxonomy): Bacteria > Actinomycetota > Actinomycetes > Actinomycetales > Dermatophilaceae > Segeticoccus. The sequence goes on from CAYRLV010000050.1 coordinate 9,597, forward strand.
GTGCAGACGGCCGCCCTTGGTGACCTTGTCCACGACGTTCCGCGGGCCGACCGTGGCAAGGCCGACCAGGTCCAGCTCGGAGGTGGGCACGCGGGCCACCGCGGCCCGGTTGTCCTGGTCGTTGCCCGTCTTGAACAGGTCCGCCGTGAAGATGCTCAGGGGCAGCTGGCGCCCGGTCGCCTTCTGCCGCATGGTGGTCAGCTGCACCCCGGTTGCCGTGAGGACGGTCACCGGCACGCCGAGCATGGGCAGGTATGCGGTGCCGTCGCCATCGCGGTAGGGCTCGCCGATGAGGTCCGGCCGCAATCCGACGACGGCACTGACGAGGAAGGCGGTCACGTTCAGCTCCTGCCAGCCGAGCAGGTCTTCGCGGACCACCACGACGACCTTCGGCGGCGGCCCGGGGGCAGAGGTGTTCTCGATGTTCATCGTCCGATCGTGACGCGCCGGGAGCGTGCGGGTCTTGTACGTTGTTGATGTGACGCCGGCGAGCGTGGTGCGTGCCTGGCGGCCCTCGTTGCCCGGGGTCGCGGAGGTGTTCCACGCACGGTTTTCCGACCACCGCTACCCGCTCCACGTCCACGACACCTGGACCCTGCTCATCGTCGACGACGGTCTGATCGGCTACGACCTCGACCGGCACGAGCACGCCGCGCAGGCCTCCCAGGTGACCCTGTTGCCGCCCCACGTGGCCCACGACGGGCACGCGGCAACGCGGCGCGGGTTCCGCAAGAGAGTCCTCTACCTCGAGGAGGACGTCCTGGGGGCCGAGGCCATCGGACGCGCCGTCGACCGACCCACCTATCCCGATGTCACTCTCCAGGAACAGATCTCGCGTCTCGACCGGGCGCTCATCCGGCACGACGACCTGGAGGCCGAGGCGCGGCTCGCCCTGGTCATCGAGCGGCTGCAGCGCCATCTTGCCGGACTCGAACCGGCCGAGTCGGAGCCGCACGTCCGGTCGGCCGCGCGTCTCGCCCGCCAGGTCCTGGACGAGCGCCTCACCGAGCAGGTGTCACTCGCAGAGGTGGCCGGTCGGCTCGGCGTCACGACCGCGCACCTGGTGCGCAGTTTCCACCGCGAGTTCGGTCTCCCGCCGCACCGTTACGTCGTGGGCCGCCGGGTCGACCGGGCCCGTCGCCTCATCCTCGACGGACTGCCACTCAGCGAGGTCGCGGTGACCGCCGGCTTCCACGACCAGGCTCATCTGTCGCGGCACTTCCGGCGGATGCTCAGCACCACGCCGGGGTCCTACCAGCGCAGCGGCCGCACGTCCGCGGGCTGCTGAACGCGTGACCGGCCGGGTCGACGGCCGCCGCGAATTGCTTTGACAGCGCAGGGCCGCGGCGGCAGGGTCAGCCCATGCTGCTGCCGCCCACCGCCGTGCCGGACCACCTCGTCACCCCGGGCTTCCGGCTCGAGCCACTGGCGGACGCGTTCGCGGAGCTGGACCACACGGCATACGTGGGCAGTCCGGTGGCGATCACCGCGCACAGCGCCGGCCGTTGGCCGCTGGAGGGATTCAGTCTCGAGGAGGACAGGCGGCTGATCGCCGACCACGAGCGGGAGCACCGCGAAGGCTTGGCGTTCGCCTACGCCGTGCTCGACCCGGCCGGCGGACGTGAGCTCGGGTGTCTCTACCTGCGGCCACTCGCCGACCAGCTCGAGCGGATCGGTGCCTCGGCGTCGGTGCGCGAGTCCTTCCCGGCGCCCGCCGCCATGGTGACGTTCTGGCTGGTCGATCCGCCCGCACCACGACCGACCGCCGAGCAGTTCCTGACGGCCGTGCTGCCGTGGCTGAGGCACGATTGGCCGTGGGGATCCTGGGCGTTCCGGTGCCTTCCGGACGAGGTCGAGACCGTGCAGGCGTTGACCTCGAGCGGTCAACTGGCGGAGGGCGAGCTCGCGCGCGTCGGTGACGGGCCGCCATACCGATGGTTCGTCCCGCGGGCCGCACACGGCGCGGCGTGACCTGGGCCGCGCAGGCTCCTCCGGTCAGGGCTTGGCGACCATGAGCACGACCACCAGCACCAGCAGCAGCGACGCGAGGCCGGAGCCCATCGCGATCCGGGAGTAGGCGCTCCGCGACCCGCCCTCGTCGGACCCGGCGCTCGCGGCTTGCCGCAGCGCCGGGACGACCAGCCCGAGGTTGATGCCGAGCGCGACGAGGTAGGCGATCAGGGAGATCAGGATCCACGGCGTGCTGATCGACAGGTCGTACTTCTCCTCGCTCATGCCCATCACGCCGAAGCCGAAGATGACCACGAGCAGCGACGCGAGGCTGAAGACGTTGGTGGACTTGGCGATCGCGCCGACCTGACCGGTCGCGCCGGACCGGATCAGCCGCATCCCGGTCATGGGCAGCACCGCCATCGGGCCGACGAGGAACACGGCGGTCAGCACGTGCAGGACATCGAGGACAGTCTTCATGTCCCCACCGTATGCGGTGCCGACCGCCGTGCCCTCGTCGCGGTCAGCGCTTCATCAGCGCGAAGACACCCCAGCCCAGGTACTCGCGCTGGTACCGCGTGTACTGCGCGGGGGCGGTGGTCAGTTCCGCGCGGACCTCGGGCGCCAGCTCGTCGTCCGGGTGGGCGTCGAGCCAGGTCCGGAGGTTGAGCCACTGCGCCGCGACGTAGCGGTCGAAGCTGTCCTGGTCGGCGCACACCATCTCGACGGTGTCCCAGCCCTCGGCGCCGAAGGCCTCGACCAGCTCCGGCAGCGGGAGGAAGTCCTCCTTGCGCTGCGCGTGCGATCCCAGGACGGCCGCCTCGTCGGGAGGGTCCTTGCGCCAGAACGGTTCTCCGACCAGGGCCAGGCCGCCGGGACGCAGGCTGCGGTCGAGCAGCCGGAGGGTGCCGATCGGGCCGTCGCCGATCCAGGTGGCGCCGATGCAGGCGGCGACGTCGACGGGTTCCTCCGCGACGTGCTCACTGGCGTCGGCGTGCACCCACCGGACCCGGTCGGTGACGTCGAGTTCCTTCGCCCGGTCGCGCGCCGCGGCGAGGAACGGTGGGTGGACGTCCACCCCGGTCCCTCGGATGGCGTGCGCCCGTGCCCAGGTGCACAGCAACTCGCCCTTGCCGCAGGCGAGGTCGAGGACGGTGGTGTCAGAGCCGATCCGGATGACCCGCCCGAGGAGTTCGAGCTTCGGTGGGTCGATCGGGTTGATCACGCGATGGCTCTGCTCGCGAATGGTGAAGATGCGTGGTAGTTCCACGAGGGTTCCTTATGGGTTGTTCCTGTCGATGGACGGCGGAATGCTGGTCAGCACCAGCGCCCCTCAGGCAGGCATTCAAGGCACCTCGTCGTGTCGAACCGGTGGAGTGCCGAACCTAGCCCGCCGTGACCAGGTGCGGCAACGAGGTTTCCGCGGCGAGGACAGGGTGAGCGCCTGCGAGGACGTGGTGAGAGGCTGACGGGATGGTGGTCGTGGAGAATCCCTTGGAAGCACTCTCGCTCGAGCAGTTGCGCGAGCGGACGAGTATGAAGTGGCGAGCCTTCCCGCCGGACGTGCTCCCGCTCTGGGTGGCCGAGATGGACGTGCCGCTCGCCGAGCCGGTGGCCCGGGCACTGAACGACCTGGTCGCGCGCGGCGACACGGGCTATCCCGCGGGCACGGCCTACGCCGAGGCACTCGCCGGGTTTGCCTCCGAGCGATGGGGATGGGACGGCCTCGACGTCGGCCGGACCACGATCGTCCCCGACGTGATGATGGGCATCGTCGAGGTGCTCCGGCTGGTCACTCCACCGGGCGCCCGGGTGATCGTCAACAACCCGGTCTACCCGCCGTTCTACGCGTTCGTCGAGCACATGGACCGGCACATCCTGGAGGCCCCGCTCGGCCCCGACGGCCGGCTCGACCTCGCGGTGCTGGAGGACGCCTTCGAGGAGGCGACGCGCGGTGGTGCCGGCGCCGCATACCTGCTCTGCAACCCGCACAACCCGGTCGGCACGGTGCACACGCGCGGCGAGCTGGAGGCTGTTGCGGCGCTGGCCGAGAAGCACGGCGTGCGGGTGGTGGCCGACGAGATCCACGGGCCACTGGTGCTGCCGGGGGCGCGGTTCGTGCCCTACCTGAGCGTGCCCGGGGCGGAGCGCGGGTTCGCGCTGATGTCCGCGTCGAAGGGCTGGAATCTCGCCGGGCTCAAGGCAGCGATCGCGGTCGCCGGCCCCGGCGCGGCTGCCGACCTGGCCCGGATGCCCGAGGAGGTGAGCCACGGCCCGAGCCACGTGGGTGTGGTGGCGCACACCGCAGCGCTGCGCGACGGCGGTGCGTGGCTCGACGCGCTGCTCGCCGGGCTCGACGCCAACCGGACGCTGCTCGAGGAGCTGGTCGCCGACCAGCTTCCCACGATCGGGTTCCGCCCGCCGGAGGCGACGTTCCTCGCCTGGCTGGACTGCGGGGCGCTCGGTCTCGACGAGTCCGGTGACGGGGGGCGCGGCAACGTCATGACCCGGTCGGGCCCCGCCGCGTTCTTCACCGAGCACGCTCGCGTGGCGCTCAACGCCGGATCGGCCTTCGGCACCGGTGGGGTGGGCCACTGCCGGCTCAACTACGGCACCTCGCAGGCGATCCTGACCGAGGCGGTCGAGCGCATGGCGCGGGCCGTCAAGGGCCGTGTCGAGCAGTAGCCCACCGGGGGAGCCGAGGCCGGCCGGGGAGCCGAGGC
>CAYRLV010000050.1:14369-15713 GCA_964425155.1 uncultured Ornithinicoccus sp.
GGGGAGCCGAGGCCGGCCGGGGAGCCGAGGCTGCCGGACCTGCATCCGCTGTTGCGCAGCCGCTGGAGCCCGCGGGCCTTCGACCCGGACCACGAGATCGCCCCCGCGGAGGTGTCCGCCCTGCTCGAGGCGGCTCGCTGGGCCCCCTCGGCCGGCAACTCGCAGCCGTGGTCGTTCGTCGTCGGTCGCCGGGGAGACGCGGTCCACGACCGCCTGGTGCGTCACCTGGCCGGCAGTGCACGGCCGTGGGCGCCGTCGGCGAGCCTGCTCATCGCCAACCTGTGCCACCGATGGGTCGAAGGAACCGACTGGGACTACTCGGAGTTCGCGCTCTATGACCTGGGCCAGGCCGTGGCTCACCTCACCCTGGAGGCGGAGGCGCTGGGGCTGGCGGTCCGGCAGTTCCGGGCCTTCGACCGTGACGGAGTCGCTCGCGAGTTCGCCGTTCCCGAGCACTGGGAGGTCACCACCATGGCCGCGGTGGGAGCGATTCCGTCGGGCGAGCGGGCCCACGCCGCCGCACTGCCGACCGGTGAGCTCGTGCCCCGCAGCCGGCGTGCCCTGGACGAGCTGCTGTGGTCCGAGCAGTCTCCGGCCGACTAGCTTTCCTATTTCTCCTGTCGCCACCTGGGATATCCCGCGAGACTCGGGGGGAGTGGGATTCGCGGGCTCCGGTCGGCCCGCCGTGAGGAGGATGGCCATGTCGCAGGAGTTGCTCTCCAGTGCCCTCGAGCGAGAACACCGGGAGATCGACACGGGGGTGGAGGAGTTCCTCGACGACACCTCCGACCCGACCCCGCTGGTGCGGGCGATGCAGGCGCTGCGGCGGCACATCTACCTCGAGGAGGCTTTCCTCTTCCCGCCGCTGCGCGAGGCCGGTCTGTCCATGCCGATCTTCGTGATGGAGCGGGAGCACGGTGAGCTCTGGGACAGCATGGACGAGCTCGAGGAGCTCCTCGAGGACGAGGCCGGACCGGCCGCGACCGCCGAGCTGTCGCGGCACCTCCTCGAGCAGCTCGACCGGCACAACTCGAAGGAGGAGCCGGTGATCTATCCGCACGCGGACGGTTCGCTCCCGGACGAGACCGCCAAGGAGCTACGGGCCTTCCTGCGTAGCGGCCGGCTCCCGGACGGGTGGGTCTGTGCCCACGCGGCGGGCACTGCGGTGGGGCCGTTCGGAGCCTGACCGAGGGCACCGGCGAGTCGCGAATACCGTCTGGCGCTAGGGGAATTCGTCCACAAGAGTTGTGGTTGAGCCTTCCCAGGTGATGCGAACTGGTGTACGATGAAGGGTATGGAGGAGCCGCTGCGGGAAGCGTTCGCCCTGGCCGGGCAGGCGTTCAC
>CAYRLV010000051.1:0-10371 GCA_964425155.1 uncultured Ornithinicoccus sp.
GACGTGCTGCGGAACATCACCAATCAAGCCCTGCACATGTATGCGGCCACCGACCACCTGCTCGATCTGACCTCCGCGACCGAGCCGGCCGCCGAGCAGGCGAAGGCCGTGGCCGCAGCACGCGCCGAACTGCGGCGCGCAGCCGGCGCCATACGCGACGTCGAGCCGCTGTGGGCAGCAGTGACCACGGGGTCGCGCCCCAGCCACGAGTATGTATCGGCAGCTACAACCCTCTTCGAAACGCTGAACACGGTTCTCGTCGTCCCACCACCAGGGAGGTTGACAGCTCAGAAGGGGAGCGACCCCACGCCGACGCCACTGGATCTGCAGCGCGCCTTGGTTGATTTGCGCTACGCCGAAGCTGACCTCAGCGACCTGCTCCACGCCACCGCTGAACTACCAGACATCCTCATCCGCTCGCAGCTACTGTACGCCCCGGCTCGGGTCCTACCCGGTCGCGCCTCAAGGCTGCGCGCACGACAACTCGGCCGGTGGATAGCCATCACGCACTCGGATGGCGGTCACTTGAACAGGGCAGCCAAGGCGGCAGCACAGGCTGGCGCTGCGGCAGAGGCGGCTTTCACAGACAAGCTGCTCGGCGCCGGCGCCGAGCGCGCATTGGACCGCCAGTATCGCCTGTCGACTGTATGAGTTGCACCGCGAACTCGCAACGGACAGCCTGTATCTCATCAGCGGAGATGGGAGCGCGTACATCTGAGTACTGTCGGGTCGTGACATCCCGGGCGTGGCGGCCACGGCCAGAGGCCCGGCCATTACCGGCACGCCGATCGCGAACGCGACGAGGACGCGCCAGGGAGCGGCGATGCGTGTGGGCTGCAGCGGACAAGGATGTTGGCGGATCGTGCCGGCCGTATGAGCCGCGCTGGGAGACGCAGCCGGTGCCATGCAGGAAGTCGAAACGCTGTGTGCTGCCGTGACCGGCACTCGAAGTGACGTGTTCGATCCGAGCGCGAAGAGGTGGAACGGGCCGGGCATGCGCCCGAAGGGTACGGATGGCTCACCCGGTGCGGGGTTCGTCCGTCGCTGGGCTGGGTGCCGAATGCGGACGCGAGTCGAGCGCTGGGGGACCGGTATCGACGACGAGGTAGGCAAGGTCGGTCAGGGCTTGGCGGAAGGGTGAAGGGGGAAATGCGCCGAGGCATTGCACTGCCTCGACGATGGTGCCACGTGCCTCGCCGTAGGCGCGGGAGAAGCCGGCGCTGCTGATCACTGCGTCGATGGCACGCTCGTAGTCGTGTGGTTCGTGTGCTTCGCCGCGCATGATGCGGTGCACGGCGTGGAGGCTGGGCAGCTCGTCGAGGGCGTAGATGATGGGCAGTGTCGGTCGTCTGCGGCGCAGGTCGGTGCCGCGGGCCTTACCGGATTCGTGGTCGGGGTGGATGAAGTCGCCCAGATCGTCCATCATCTGAAAGGCACGGCCGACCAGCCGCCCGTACCGGCCGGCCTTCCACACGGCGCGCTTGCGTGCGCGGACCAGTGAGGCGCCGGACTCGCACGCGAGCTGGAAGAGGACGGCGGTCTTGCGGTCGATGGTCTTGAAGTACCGCTGCCTCAGCTGGCTCGGCGCCAGGGTGAGGTCCGTGACGAGTTCGTCGATCTCGCCGCAGCAGATCTTGAAGCCGACGTCGAGGACGGTCTGCACCAGGGCCATGTCCTCTTGGGTCTCGATGGTCGAGGCGAAGCAGCGGACTGCCTGCACGAACTGCATGTCGCCGATCAGGAGCGCCAGGTCGTTGCCGCGTGCGTGGTTGACGGATGCGTGGCCTCGCCGGTGGGAGGCGACGTCGATGATGTCGTCGTGGATCAAGGTGGCGACGTGGAGCATCTCCAGCGACACGGCAGCGCCAATCGCCCGCTGCGGCAGAGCGTCACCTTCGGCGGAAGGGTTCGTGAGGTGGGCGGCTAGCAGCAGCAGCAGCGGGCGGAGCTTCTTGCCCCTGCCGTAGATCGCGTACTCGGTCTCGGACAGGTAGGGTCGCTGTGGCTCGAGCGTCTGGGCCAGTGTGGTCTCGAAGCGCTCGAGGTCGTCGGCGACGAGTTCCTGGGCGCGCTCCAGCGGTCCGGCCGAAATCGGCGCCGCGGTCACCGGCTCGCCTCGAGCTCGTGCAGTACGGCGGACACGGACATGTCCCGGTAGCGCACCAGCAGCGGGATCAGGGTGTCGATCTCCCTGCGTAGGGTCGGGGTGGCCGATGGCCCGATCGCGACCAGCGCGCGGATCGCGGTGTCGGCCACTGGCCGGAGGTCGATTGCTCCCTGACGAGAACCGAGCATGAGGCTCAGTCGGTCGTGCAGGTACGGGTGCGGTGCGAGCAACCGCTCGATCTCTTCCTGGTGTACGTAGTAGGCCTCCAACAGGCGTTGTCCGTCGGCGGACTCGGTCAACGCGAACGACAGATCCTGCAGGGAGTGCCGCTCCTCCGGTGTGGTCGGGTCGTACGCCTGCTGTTGCGCGTTCTCCATCGCGCAGTCCTTCCACAGGGACTCGACCAGCGCGTACGCGCGGTCGTAGGCCAGTTTGAAGAACTGCACCAGGGCCGCGACGATCTCGGCGAACCCGTAGCCGAGCCGCTTCAGGAAGGCCGCGGCGTCCTCGGCGGCCGTCTTGAAGTAGTTCGCCAGGGCGTCGGCCACCTTGTCGATGTCCTCGGCCAGGGCCTGGAACTCGTGCTTGAGGGCCTCGACCCACCGGGCCACGTCCGCGAGGACCTCCGCGAACAGCTTGTCGACGTTCTCCTTCAACCACGTCAGGACGGCCGCAGCTAGGCGGGTCAGCTCCTGCTGGATATCGGCGGCACTCAGCGTGAAGTCGACCTTGCACTCTAGGGTCCCCCAGGTGAAGGAGAGGCAGAGCGACAGCTGTGCGATGACCGAGGGGTCGACCTGGACACCGAGCCGTAGGGTCGCGGCCGGGCCATCGATGTGGACCCGGGGGACCAGCTCGACCCCGCCCACCGCATAGGGACCGACGGTGACGTCGAGGTCGAACCCGACCTGCCCGTTGGCGCGGAAGTTCGTGGCGTCCACGAGGTGGCAGGAGAGCTCTGCGGTCACGGCGTCGAGGAAGGAGAACGCGAGGTCGAAGTCGAACGTCTTGCCGGTCGCCGAGGCACGAATCGATTCGTCGAGGCCGAGGAACCGCAGCCGACCGTCCAGGGTGAAGTAGGGCTCCGGGCCTGCTCCGATCGCGCGGAGCTCGGGCAGCCGGGCGAGTGCTGGCCGGTCCGTGCGGGAGGGCAGCTGGGAGGTGTCGATGGAACCGGATGGGCCGCGCTGACCGTCGGCGCTGGACAGGACGAAGACGTCGGCGATGGAGATCGGCTTGTTGATGCTGCCGCTGGCGAGCACGCCGGTGCCCCACTCGACCTGCAGGTTGAACTTCGCCTCCCAGTCGTACACGAGAACGTCGGCAGCGATGCCGATGCCGGGTGGGAAGTGGTAGCCGCCGATGGTGAAGCCTGCCGGGTCGTCCACCACGGCGAAGTCGAGGCGTCGGAAGGCGATGGCGTTGAGCACCGGAACGCTGCTCAACTCGAGCGAGGTGAACTGTTTGATGACGTCGCTGAGCATGAGCGGGTCGTCGGGGTGGTCGTCGTCGAGCTGGAAGATCAAGGCTCCCGGTGCCTCGAAGTCGATGATCTCGCCCCCGACCACCAGGGTGAAGGTCCGTTGCCCGGTGCCGATCACGAAGGCCCCGAGCAGCCCGATGGTCACTCCACCGCCTTCGCATCCGACCTGCAGGCCGAACTGCTTGACGACCAGACCCTCGATGCCAAACGGCTGCCGCCAGTCCTCCAGGAGCAGGGAGAAGGACGCCGAAGGCGGCTCCATCGTGACCCGGCCCTCACCGGACAGGGTCAGCTTCTCCTGCTCGATCTCGAAGGTGGCACCCGCGCGGACCGTGAAGGTCGTGGTCGCCGGCTTGATCGTCACGACGACGTCGTTCCAGGTGATCTCCTGGTTGACCGAGGACCCCGTGAAAGTCGCCTTGAATACCGACTCGGTCGGTCTGCCCGTGTCGACAACCGCGAGCAGATCCAGTGTGGTGTCGTCGCTGAACAGTGCGGACAGCGGGCTGAGGATGCCGCGGGTCAGGTCCAGGGTGCTGAAGAACGAGAAGCCTGGCGAGACGCTGGCCGGCAGGCTGGGCATCTTCATCGTCGGCAGGTTGACCGGTGAACCGGTCGGCAGCGTGGAGATCAGCAGACCGGCCTTCGTGATCGGCAGGTTGTTGAAGATGACGTCGAGCTCCGGCCAGATCTGCGCGGGTGACCAGCCCTCGTCGACCACGAAGCCAACCAGGAAGCCCACGCCCTGGGGTGTCCTGCGGACCACGAACATCCCGCTGCCCAAGTGGTGGTCGTCGATCGACGCAGCGGCGGCGAGCGCAAACGAGGCATCGCCGGTGGAGACGTCCAGCATGATGGCGTACGTGCCGTCCCGGAGGTCGATGTCGGGCACCCCAGCCGGTGGAGACACACCGCTGAGCTTCGCTGCCAGCGCGGTGAGGTCGAGATCGGGGAACTCTCCGTGCAACGAGAAGCTGCCCGGGAGCGTCCATGAGCCGTCGATGGTGATCGGCTGGCCGGCGCCGGCCGGTGGAGTGAGCTCGCCCTTCACCGCGATGCTCCCGGACGTGCCGGAGCCGGAGGTGCCGTCCTTGCGCCGCGCCAGGGCCAGGTAGGCCCGGGTGAGCGTCAGACGTGCCGGTCCGACCGGCACACTCCAGTCGCCGATGAGGCCGGTGACCAACGAGAAGCTCCCACCATCCAGCGGTTGGACGACGAAGTCCAACTCGTCCAGAGTGAGCGAGGGCCGGATCGGGGTGTCCCGCAGGATCGGTTTGAGCAGGCTCGACAGCTCGATCGTGCTGCCAGGCGTCAGCCCTCCGCTGAAGACGAACCCGGGATAGGACGCCGCGAGGCCGAGCGTGCCGCCGGTGAAGTGGACCCCGCCGGCAAGCGCGGCGCGGACGGTCCCTTCCGCGAACTCGATCAGGAAGGTGAGATCGACCGGGCCGCAGGACAGCCCGGCCGTGATGGGCCACGTGGCGCGGGTGCCCAGCGTCAGCTCGGCGCTGACCAGCTTCCGAGCCGCGGGATTCAGAGTCACCGCCAGTGACTTCACGGTGAGGTATTCGCCGGGGTCGAAGACGCTCTTGTCGGGCAGCGCAGCACCGAGGTCGGCGCCGGCAAGCACCTGGGCGAGGTCCTGGAGCATGACCACGCTCAGCGCAGACACGTCGGCGGTGACGGGCAGCGTGGCCGACGGCGCGGACAGGTCCACCAGGATGGGCACAGGCGCCTGGGCGATAATGATGGTGGCTCGGACGCCGAGGGCCGTGCGTGGCACCCATGGAGACTCCACCGGCCCGTCGGAATCCTTGTTCGGCTCGGCCGTGGCGCCGCGCCCTGGCCGCGCGGCGGACCGGATGGTGAGTTGACCGGGGGGTTGCGGGGATCCGGGGACCGTCTCGCTGGTGAAGGCGAAGGCCACGTCCAGCTTGCCGAGCACCGGCAGGTCCACCTTGCCGACGGGTGTGCTGAAGTCGAAGCTCGGTGCGGTGCCCCGCTGGCGGATCGCCCCACCGACGTGAAGGCCGGCGGCTCCCTTCAGCAGCCACAAGGCGGCGCTCCAGGCAGCGGGGAAGTGGACTTCTCCGTCGAATGCGAGCCCCTTGACCAGCCCGGCGGGTCCGGTGGTCTGGAGCGAGCTGAGCGTCAGTGTCGCGTCGCTCACCGACAGCTGGTCGGTTGGCCCGTTGGCCAACAGCGGCCACGCGGACGAGAATCGCCACCCTTCGGGAAGGACTGCCGTCAGGACGAGCGCGACGGTGCTTGCGCCGGGGCGGGCCGGGGCGGGCGTGAAGGAGGCGTGGACGACCGCTCCCTTGAGCGGGCCGTTGCTGCCTCTCGCCTCGTTGAACGTCACCTCCTCGCCCTGTTGCACGAGGTGAACGTCCTCAATCACCAGGGTGCCGTCCGGCGGGAAGTACTCGCCCAGGACCTCACTGATGCCGCCCACGAACGTGTCTCGGGGAAGGGTGAGCGTGGTGCCGTCCATGCAGCGGTGCAGGGCGCGGTAGATGGTGTTGTCGGGCATCGGAACCATGGCCTAGATCGTGACGGAGTTGAGGACGGGCAGGTGGTCGCTGATCCCGTAGCGGTAGAGCAGGAACGCGCACGCCGCGGTGTTCAGGTTGATGTTGAGCGGGAGAGGGATCACGCCCGCGTTCGGGAACGCGGGATGGGGCGTGCCAGGGTAGTTCAACGTGAAGGTCTGCGCGACGGCGCGAAGGGGCGAGGCCGGGAGCATGATGTCGGCGACCAGGTCGACCACGCCGCCCCCCGGAGCGGGTGCCCCGTTTGGGCTCGCGTAGTAGCTGCCGTCGAGCTGGTAGTCGCGATACTGCCTGGGCACCCCGCTCCAGTTGGCCAGGTTTGCGCCCCACTCCCGGACGGCATCCGCGATCTTGGCGTAGTGCGTGAAGTACGCGGCCGCGTCTGCCGGAAGGATCGAGGTCGTGCCCGCACCCTGCCCGGGGGCGACGGGGGGAGGTGCTGGTGGCATCGGGTTGGTGAACCACGCGAACTGAGGCTGGGTCACGGCCATGTTGAAGTCGCCGGCCAGCAGACGTCCCGCCACCAGTTGTTGCGCGCCGGCGTTGTCCACGGCGTAGAGGGCCGGTGTCTTGGCGATCTGCTCCAGTCCCGGCACCGGGTTGCCTGGCACCGAGTGCCACACCGAGACGGCGAAGTTGACCGCGGTGTCAGTCGTGCGGAACGTCGCTACCGCCGCGCGCCGACCGTTGATCGACGAGAACCCGTTGGGAAACTCCAAGGGCGACAGGGCGACGTTCCCCTGTCCGTTGGCGTCGCTCGTGAGGGTGAAGCCCGGGGCGCCTCCGGACTGCCAGAGAATGCCGTAGGACTCGCGGTCACCGTTCGGCCTGGCAGGGATGGTCCCGTGCATCCAGTCGTTGCCGGTGACCTGCTTCAGCCCGTCGGCGAGCGACCAGCAGATCTGACCGGCAATGCTGCTCATCAGCTCCTGGAGCACCACGATGTTCGCGTTCTGCTGTCTCACCGTCCTGACGATGAACTCCACGATCCGCAGGTTGTTCGGCACGTTGCCGTACTTGTTCGGCCCGTAGACCTCGATGTTCCACGAGAGCAGCCGAATCTGTGCCATCGCCTGGTCCTTCCCCGCCGAGTGGGCGCCTATCCGTGGATGATTTTCGCGCTGCCCATCAGCGCGATGGCTCCGTCGACGGCGTCGACACGAAGACCCTCGGGCTTCAGGCTCAGCGTCGTCCCCTCGACGGAGATCGAGTAGGTCGGTACCCGGTAGGACGACAACCTGATGTCCTTCAGGAACGTCGTGACCAACGGGCTCAGCGTCGCGGTGACTCCGTTGACGATTGCCGTGATCAACCAGCCAAAAACCCAGGTCGGCACCGTGTTGGGAGTAACGAAGATGGTGAAGGGGTGCACCGACTGAGCGGTCAGCACGAGCTGGTCACCCTCGATCGAGAACCTCGCGTCAGTGGTGGGGTCGGGCACCGCATGCGCGTCGAATCCGACGTCGACGTTGAGGATGGTGACGTGCACACCGGCCTTCACCCGACCACTGAGGCTGAAGGCGAGCTCGGCTCCGCTGCCCCGGATCGCGGCACGTGGCTTGGTCAGGCTCAACCCGTAGCTCCACTCGTACCCGGCGGCGAAGTCGCCGCCGCGGTCGCTGTCAGAGAACCGGTTGCTGGCCGACGAGGCAGCGATCTCGCTCAGTCGCTGCACCAGACCTGGTCCCAGCAGCGCGAAGAAGGGGGTCGCCGGAACGGGGAAGCCGTCCTGCGGTGGGGGCGGGGTGCCGGCATCCATGACGTTGGTGGCGACGACGACGCGCCCGGCTACGAGACCCACCGACGGGGCGCTGAGAGGGACGCCCGCAACTTCGATAGGCGGGATCTGCACGCCCGACAACAGCTGGGTGAGCATCTGCTTGACGGCGGGCAGCACGACGTGTTGGACCAGGTAGTCCGTGACCGGGTCCGGTTGGGGGGCAGCGCTGACGGCGAACGGCACAAAGGAGATGGTGGTTGGGCCCGACTCGATGTAGCACTGTGCGGTGAGCGCCAGTTGGAGCTTCGTCGTCGTTCCGTTGGACAGACTCAGCGCCACCGCGGGCAGCTGCATCGCGAACGACGGGCAGGCGTCGGCGACAACGGCAGCGATCTCCGCCCGGTCCACCGCCGCGAGACCACCGCCGGCCGCGGTGTCAGCCATCCGTTCGGACAGGGCGCGCTGCACGTCCTCGACCGGCTGGGACGACGACAGGTCGAACTGCGGTGGCTGTTGCACGTCGATGTGCACCGTGAAGGTCGTCCCGGAGTACTCCGCCTCGTGGGTCCCGGTGAACACCCGGGGGTAGAGCGCCTCGTGGACCGCAGCTGCCGCGGCGTTCAACTGGTCCTGGCTCATCCCGACCGCCACGTCGCACTTCATGCTGACCGCCCCAGGACACCGAGGATCGCCTGGTTGCACAGGTCTGACAGGTAGTCCCGCACCTCACTCGAGCCGAGCTTGGCGTTCACCTTGGTACCCAGCACCCGTTGGAACCACTGGGCGTCGTTGATCCGCGACTGGGCGTCCGCCGTGAAGTTCGGGTCGCTCCCGGTGAAGAGGTTGATCTTCACCTCGGGGATGTCGGCGGTCAGTGTCTGCAGGGTGACCGTGAGCACCTGTTCCGGTGGGATCCCCGAGACGGCGACGTCGCCTCCGAACGTGAGCGTCGGCATTCGGAAACTGAAGCCGAAGTTGCCGCGGCTCTTGTAGGTCGTGGCCTGCTGCAGGCGTGCGGCGCGCTTGGCCATCGCCTGCCGATGGACCTGCTCGAAGTCCCGCTCCCCGGCCTCCCGGCCAGCCCGGACGGCCTCCGGCTCGGGAACCGCGGCCAGTTGCTCGTCCGACAGTCGAGGGCCGTTGACCACGGCGCCCATCACCGCATCAGCGGTCATCGGGTCGGGGTACTGGTTCGTATACCCGCGGAAGTTGGCGGCGCTGGCCGCGAGCGCACGATAGTCCTCCGCATGCTCGGGATCCGTGTCCTCATAGTGCTGACAGGTGCCGATGAGCATCACCTGCATGTAGGCGCTGTGTGTGAGGTAACCAGTGTCGTTCCCGCCAACCGTGTAGTTGGGGTCGTCCGGATGAGCCGTCGCGTTGGTGGTGACCTGCATGTAGTACGCCGTGTTCTGCTCCGGTGGATTGAGCGGCGCGTTCTGCGGCCACACCTCGGTGAAGGCGTTCTCCTGGCTCAGGATGCGGTTGATCGTGTCATTGTGGTCGTAGTACCTGCCGACGAGCTCACTGCCGTTCTGCGACTTCACCAGCTCGGCCCGGTAGCGGCGGGCCAGTTCCAGTTGTTCGGGCGGCGGCGTGACGGAGACCTCCGTGTCGCGTGGGGGATGCCGGTAGGCCTCACCCTGGGCGATGTCCATCGCGCATCCGACCAAGCCGCTGCCGACCACCTCGTAGGAGCCCTGAAAGGTGAGCTCACCGAACCCCACGACCGCCTCGACACTGGTGGCGTCGCTCGACGGGGTGAAGCTCACGTTCTGGATGGACGGTAGGCCGTCCAGCGTCATCGCCGACAGCTCGATCTTCACGTCTCCCCAGGTGTCCGAGCTGTAGAGGGGGATGGGGTCGATCTGGGGAACCTTGACCGAGTCCATCGGCGGGATGACCGTCTTGCCGAAGGTACCTCCCTCCCTGAGGATCTTGGGTAGGTAGTAGGCGGAGTCCTCGCGCCACAGCAACGCCCAGGCCTTGTTCAGAATCACCACGTTCGGGTTGGTGCTCATGCTTGGCTCCTGTTCACTTCCGACGCAATGTGTACTGCGAGTTCCGGTTGATCGGTGAGGATCGAGCGGATCGCCTTGGTGATGATCTCGCTTACCCTGGCGCGGACATGATCCGCATTGAGGCGGTCGCGGATCTGGTCGACGATCGCCGAAGTGGCCTTGGGTGAGTTGAAGATCCCCTCGATCACGTCGTTCCAGTCCTGCCGCTTTCCGGCGGGGATGGAGGTGACGTCGATGTCGAAGGTGATGTTGTGCGGGTCGGTCACGTTCGGGTCGCAGCGAAGGTGGATGGCCTCGGCCGTGGCGACCAGTCCGTCGCCCTCGGCCGAGACGACCACGCGGACGGCGACGGTCGCGGTTGCGAATCGTGCGACGAAAGTCCCGCTCGCGGCGTAGTCCTCCGGCTCGCCAGTGCAGTCCGTCCGGTGCTTGTCCGCCACACAGCAGGTCACGCGGAGGTCGAAGTGGCCGCTCACCGCAAGCTTCTG
>CAYRLV010000051.1:10471-15661 GCA_964425155.1 uncultured Ornithinicoccus sp.
CTTGACCAGCGTGGGCAGGTAGTGCGCGTTGCCCGGCTGGACCGCGTTGCGGTAGAGGGTCGAGGCGACGAAGGCGAGCAGAGGTGGGTTCGCCAGACTGCGAAAGGCCGCGGTGAGCGACCGATCCAGTGCGTTCAGCAGCCTCGGCTCGGACAACCGGGCATTGATCATCGCCATCGCATTGGCCGACGCCCCGGCGTTGAAGGCCTCCTGCAGCAGGGTGTTGATCTCCCCGGCAACGATCAGCGGGGACTCGGTTTGGAACGCGAAACGCAGTTGTTGGGCGGTGAGCGACAACGCGGTGGTCGTGACCGAGAACGACTCGGTGACCTCAAGGGTAGCCCGCAGCACCGCGCCCACCAGACCCACGGCGAAGGTGCCGCTCACCGGCTGCGGGGTCGAGGAGCCCTGGCAGGACGCCCCGTCGTTGCTCTCGCAACACGACAGGTCGATGGCGAAGTCACCCTGCACGGCCAGATACGGGGGCACGGTCACGCCGGGAGGAAGGTTGATGACCTCGCCGAAGGCGAGGCTGACCTCGACCTTGCTGCCGGCGACCGTGGGCGGTTGTGCCGGTTGGACGTTGGACAGGCCCACGATCCGCAGGCCGGTCAGCGACATGTTCGCCGCCGTCCCGGGCGGACAGATGCTGCCGGCATCGATCGCCGCACACAACCGGGTCGGCAGGTCGGGCAACACCGCCGCCACGTCGCCCCAGTAACACTCACCTGCCGCCAGCGGCTCCGCAGGCAGCGTCTGCTCGAGGATGATCGAGGGCAAGAAGTACGCCGTGCCAGGGTCTTTCGCGCCACGATAGAACTGCTGAACTAGCTCGTCGAGAGATGTCAAAGGTGAGCCCTCCTGATGACCGCATCCTGACAACGAACGGCGAAGGGGGAAAGACGCGAGACTGTTTTCATCCCGAAACTTTACGAATTTGGTTGACTTCTAGTCGCATTGGGCTAGTCAGTCTGATCAAGAAGGTCTAGTCACGTCTAACTAGCCGAAGCGATGAGTTGACGGTTCTTTGATATCGCGACCCCCGGTTGTGGTGTCTCAGGGCATCGACGTAGCCCGAACCCACAGTTGCCGGTTCCGTTCTGATACTCGCTCGGTGACGGGTCGGGAGGTCGTCCGGTGCCGCGATACCCGCGCGATGGGTCGATGTTCAGGTCGCGAGGATCTCTGCGATGGCGGCATTGAGGGTGCGCACGTGCAGGTCCTGGATCAGCAAGAAGGCGTCTGTTCCGGCATGGACTCGGTTGTTGCCAACCTGGCGGAGGCGGCCTGCGACCCGCAGGGCGACGGTGCTGTTCTTGCTGACCCTGTCGGGACGGACTCGGTTGTGGGCGTCGCCGGACCGGGTCGCGGACGGAGTGGCCTTGGGTCGCGCGGCATAGGGTCGTAGTCGGGATTGCACTGTTGGGCAGGCATCAGGGCGGTCGGTTGGTACGTCGTCGAGGCCGAGCAGGCGACGACGCGCATGCCCGCAGTGCGCTCGCTCGCGGGCAATGAGTAGGGTGTTGCCCAGACCGTGAGGTCCTTGGCTTTCTGCCTACAGCCCTCGTCGACGACTACTCCACAATCCCATCCGCCGACCGGGCAGGTCACCGCGGCCCCCGCGTTGCAATGCGAACCGGCGCACGTCCGCCAGTCGAACCGTGCGGTCTCGCAGTGCCCTAAGCTCAGGGAACTGCCGTGCGACCGCGGAGCCACGTAGTCCGTCCCCCCGTTTTGGGCACGCCCTTGTAGCTGGATGGCCCCCGGCAGATCTGGTCGCATCTCATGACGCGTCGTGGATACATGCCGCTGCATGAGCGCAGACGGGCGCAGCTGAGCTCAGGGCGAACACGACTGGGGCCATTGCGAGCAACCGAGCGTCCGTAGGCGAGCGTCACTTCCGGGACCACCTCATCGACGGCGACCTGACCTCCAACAACCATGGGCGGCAGTGGGTCTCGGGCACGGGCACCGATGCTGCGCCCTACTTCCGGGTCTTCAACCCCACCGCCCAGGCCGAGCGCTCGATCCCGACGGCGACTACGTGCGCCGATGGGTGCCGGAGCTTCGGGACCTTGCCGGCGGGTCGGTCCACCGCCCCTGGCAGGCCCCGGACGGCTACGAGCACGGCTACCCGACCCGCATCGTCGACCACGCGGAGGAGAGGCGGGAGGCGTTGCGCCGCTACCAGGCGGTGAAGTAGCGGAGCCGCGGACGCCGGGCCCCCGCCCGGCAACTGGTGCGCGGCGCCGCTGCGCCCCCCATCCGCGAGAGCGCCGGCGACGAATGACCAGCGTGAGCGCGCGCCGGAACGACGCGCCGACCCATCCGGCGTGCCGGCGGGGTGGTCGTGTCGCATGATGGAGGTCATGACCCTCGGCCCGGAACGTCACGCTTCCGTGGGGACAGGGCCTGTCGCCGACCTCGGCTCGCTGGTGAGCGCCGCCGGGCGAGGCGACGAGGAGGCCTTCGCGCGGCTCTACGACGCCACGTCCGCCCGCGTGTTTGGTTTGGTCCTGCGGGTGCTGCGCGACCGGGCCCAGGCCGAAGAGACCACGCAGGAGGTCTACCTCGAGGTGTGGAGGGACAGCCCACGGTTCGACGCCGGTCGTGGCAGCGCGTTGTCCTGGCTGATGACGATCGCCCACCGCAAGGCGGTGGACCGGGTGCGCGCCGCGCAAGCGCAGCAGCGGCGCGACTCGGCATACGAGCGGCGTGCGCAGCAGGCGTCGTATGACGTGACGGCGGAGGAGGCGGAACGTCACCTCGACGCCGAGCAGGTGCGGGGCGCGCTGGGAGGCTTGTCGGAGACGCAGCGTGGCGCCATCGAGCTGGCCTACTTCGGGGGCCTCACCCATCGTGAGGTGGCCGATCGCCTGGGGTTGCCGCTCGGCACGGCCAAGTCCAGGATCCGGGACGGACTGACCAAGCTGAGAGAGACACTGGGAGGGGCACGATGAACGACAACGCACCCCGCCAGTGGGGCGGACCCTCCGGCCAGGAGATCCACGCTCTGGTGGGCGCCTACGCCCTCGATGCCCTCGACGAGGACGAGCGGCGCGAGTTCGAGCGCCACCTAGCGTCGTGCCAGGCCTGCCGCGACGAGGTCGTGACGCTGCGGGAGGCGGCCGCAGGCTTGTCCGGGCTCACAGACACCCCGGCTCCGGAGGACTTACGCGGCACGGTGCTGGACGCGATCGGAGGCCTGCCACAACGCGGCCACGACACCGCCCCGGTCTCGTCGCCGCCCTCCTCCGCGCCGCCCGCGCGGTCAGCGGGTCAGCCCGCCGACCAGATCGCCGCCCGGCGCCGCCGGTCGCGCAGAATACTTGCCGGGGTGGCTGCTGCGGTTGCCGCTGCCATCATCGTCGTGGGCGGGGTCACCTGGCACCCGTGGAGCCGAGATCAGTCCAGTAGCCAGCTGACCGCCACCCAGCAGGTGCTACAGGCCAAGGACGCCCGGCGCTTCGTGCAGCAGATCGATGGGGCGACCGCCACGATCGTCCTGTCGCCGAGCCAGGGCAAGGCGGTGCTGGTGACGAAGGACATGCCCGCTGCCCCGGAAGGTCATGTCTACCAGCTGTGGTTCTTCGACCGCGCGGGGACGCCGACGAGGGCGGGGCTGATGCCGCACGACCACGACGCCACGGTGTTGCTCAAGGGGGACGCGACCCGGGCCACGGGTGTGGGGATCACCGTCGAGCCTGCCGGCGGCTCGGCGCAACCCACCACCAAGCCCCTCGTCACGTTCGATCTGGCCTGAGGCGTCGTTGTGGCAGCGCGGCCTCGTCGGACACACGTCGAGGTGCGCCTGCAGGCCACCGCTGCCGGTAGCCCTGGCGCATGGCTTGGCACCGTCCCCCTCACCGTCCTGATCGGATCTGTACCTGTCGATGACCAGATGTTTGCCCGGTCGTGATGATCGCGCGACCATCCCCCGGCAGGCTGGACGCGTCCAGCCGGAACGAGAGGAGCCAACGCGTGGCGGGGACACGATTGGCGGGCTCGTTGGTCTCATCGGCCCCGCCAGCGCGATCTGCCGAGGTGCTTCGAGCTGCCAGCGAGGAAGTGGTCGCCCAGGCTCGACGGTTCGCCGAAGTGCGCCGACAGATCCGGGTCCTGGAGGGCGACGCGGCTGCGGACCTGGTGACGTTGCAGGTCCACCCGGCACTGGTGGCTGCGAGTCCCGTCCAGCAAGGCTGGCAACTCGCCGAGGAGGCGGCCGCCCGGATCCAGCGCGCGGGACGAACGTGGCTGCAGGAGGATCTGGCCACAGTCGTCGAGGAGGTGTTCGGGGTCGACATAGCGGTCATCCCGGTCACCGGTTGGTTCGACGGTGTGGCGTGGTCGCAGCCGCAGGCTCGCGTCGCCGTGCTGGGTGCGAGCGGGTGGCCCGGCCGACAGCGGTTCGCGCTGGCCCACCAACTGTGCCACCTGGTGGCCGGTGAGGTCGGAAGCCTGCACCTCGATGCCTCGATCGAATACGTGGCACCCGATCGGACCCACACCGAGGCACGGGCCAACGCCTTCGCCGAGGCGTTCTTGATGCCCGAGGACGTGCTGCGTGAAGTCGTTCCGAGGCAGTGGACGGTGCCCGGGTTCGCCTCCTTGGCCACCTGGCTGCGACTGCCGGCCCGTGCCGTCGCGGGCCGGCTGCATCGTCTCGGGCTGGTGTCACCTGCAGACCGGCGCCGATTCGAGATCCTGCACGGGCCCGAGGTCGCGGCCCTGGCCGGCGCGACCCACGCCTACACCCTGCGGTGCCGACAGTCCGGGCGCACTAGGATGCCCGCCCGACTCGTCCACGACGCACTGCGGCACCGCGTCGCCCCAGGCTCCAGCGCTTGAGCGTCGTGACCGGGGCCGCGAAGCCAGAGACGTCTCGGTGCCGGATGAGCAGGGCCTGATCGCGCCGCGACCGCGACGGCGTGCCCGTCTCGTCCACGTCAATACTGGGGCACACCGGGTCGGGCACCTCCGGAACGGGGACGCTGTCGCCGCGGCCGTGACGGGTGCGGAGCCCCAAAGGGAAGGGCCGCACCGGGCTCCTCCCGTGCGGCAGAGCCGCGCGCAACTCCCCCGCGGTGGTTGGCTAGGCGCTTGCGTGTGGTCCATTCGCGGCCCGCGGGCTATACCGAGGGGAATCCATGAGGGGGGCCTTCGTGCCACGTACCGGCCGCCGAGGCTAAA
>CAYRLV010000052.1:0-5001 GCA_964425155.1 uncultured Ornithinicoccus sp.
GGTCGGCGGCCTCGAGCAGCGCGTCGATGGAGTCCTTCTTGGCCTGCTCGACGAACCCGCAGGTGTTGACCACCGCGACGTCGGCGTCGGCGGCCTCGTCGACCAGGGCCCACCCCTCGTCCGCGAGCCGTCCGGCCAGCTCCTCCGAGTCGACCTCGTTGCGTGCACAGCCGAGGGTCACCAGTGCCACGCTGCGCGACGTCGGCGGGCGCGCACCGTCCACGGGAGTCGAGGGGGCACGGGTCACAGGACACAGCCTAGTGCGGCGACGACCGCGGCGAAGATGGAGCGGAGCGACCCCGCCGCCGAGGAGCCGCAACACGAACTCATCGCGGCGACGACCGCGGCGAAGATGGAGCGGAGCGACCCCGCCGCCGAGGAGCCGCAACACGACCTCATCGCGGCCACGATTGAATGGGCGTATGACAGGCACCGAGACGACGTCCGACTCCTCGCCCTCCCTCGACCGGGTCACCGCGCTGTTGCGCGAGCACCCGCTGGTCGACGGCCACAACGACCTGCTGTGGGAGGCGCGCAAGCAGACCGGCTACGACTTCGACCGGCTCGACATCGAGGCGGGCACCACCACGACGCACACCGATCTGCCGCGGCTGCGGGCCGGTGGGGTGGGCGCGCAGTTCTGGTCGGTCTGGGTGCCGTCCACGCCGCCGGCGCACGAGGCCGTCGCGCAGACGCTGGAGCAGGTGGACGCCGCCCACCAGATGATCGGCCGGTATGGCGACCGGCTGGGTCTGGCTCGTACCGCGGACGAGGTGGAGCAGGTCTTCGCGTCCGGCCGGATCGCCTCGCTGCTGGGGGCGGAGGGCGGCCACTCGATCGGTTGCTCGCTGGCGGTGCTGCGCATGCTGCACGTGCTCGGCGTGCGCTACATGACGCTCACCCACAACGACAACACGCCGTGGGCGGACTCGGCGACCGACGAGCCGAAGGTCGGCGGGCTGTCCGCCTTCGGCGAGGAGGTCGTGCGCGAGATGAACCGCATCGGCATGCTCGTCGACCTGTCGCACGTCTCCCCCGACACGATGCGGGCCGCGTTGCGGGTCACCGAGGTGCCGGTGATGTTCTCGCACTCGTCAGCGCGCGCCCTGTGCGACGTGCCGCGCAACGTGCCCGACGACGTCCTGGAGACGCTGCGCGACAACAACGGCGTCTGCATGGTGACCTTCGTGCCGCAGTTCGTCGACCCGGCGCGCGCCCAGTGGGACACCGACGTGGTGGAGGCGGCGAAGGCGGCGGGGGTGGCACGGAGCGACGCCGCGGCCTTCCGCGAGTTCCGTGACGGCTGGACCGTCGAGCACCCGAAGCCGACCACCGACCTCGACCAGGTCGTCAAGCACGTCGAGCACGTGCGCGAGGTGGCGGGCATCGACCACGTCGGTGTCGGCGGCGACTACGACGGGGTGGATGCGTTGCCCGCGGGGCTCGAGGACGTGAGCGGCTACCCGCGGCTGCTCGCGGCGCTGGCCGACCGTGGCTGGTCGGACGAGGACCTGGTCAAGCTGGCCGGCGGCAACGTGCTGCGGGTGATGCGGGACGCCGAGGCGGGGGCGCGCGAGCTGCAGTCGACCCGGGGACCCAGCCTGGCCACCATCGAGCAGCTGGACGGCTGACCGCCACGGCGCGGGAGCCGGCGCCGGAGCTGGCGCCCTCAGCCGGGGCAGGATCGCTCGGCCACGAGGGCGAATTTGCGCATCCGCCCGGTGGCCAGCCAGTCCTCCCAGAGCCGGTGGGCGGCCAGCAGGTCGTCCAGCACGTCCCGGCCGAGTCGTGCTGCAATCGCCGTCGCGTCCTGCTCGAAGGCGTGGCCCAGCGCAGCCGCCCGGCGCCGGTGCTCGTCGGTCACGTCCGCCTGCCACCGCACCGTGAGCCCGGCTCGCTCCAGCTGGGCGCAGAACTCGTCGAACGGGGTCGGCCAGACCGTGTCGGCGGCGGGCATCCGGGCGCGCTCGGTATCGGTCAGCGGTGCGCCCTCCTCGAGGGTGCAGGCGAACCGCCCGCCCGGGCGCAGCGCATCGGCCACCTGCCGGGCCAGCGCCTGCTTGTCGGGAAAGGCAAGCACCGTCTCCAGCAGCAGCACCACGTCGAACCGGCCGCTCGGGACCGGCGGCACCCGGGCCACGGAGAACCGACACGGCAGCCCACGAGTTCGCTGCCGCGCCAAGGCAATCGCCTCACCGTCCGCGTCGACGCCGAGGTGGCTCCCTCCCAGTTCCTGCGCGATCAGCCGCCCCGGACCGGCGGTGCCGCAGCACAGGTCCAGCACGGTGGCGCCGGGGCCAACCCCGGCACACCGGGCGAGTTGCAGGATGGCCTTCGCCTCCATGAAGCTCTCCTGGCCCACGAACTGGCCGTCCGGGAAGGCGCGGAGGCGGGCGGGCCGCAGCACCGCGTCGTACTCGGCGCGTCCCGGCCCGGTCACGGTGACCTCGGCCCGAGGTCACCGGGGCCGGTGTAGGCCTGCAGCAACCGGTCGCGGACGGTGTCCATCCGCCAGACGGGAGCCTGGTCGTCGGGCAGCAGGCCCGGCTGCCAGTGCCAGTCGGCGATCCGGTCCAGCACGCGTTGGTCGGACGCGATGATGCTGATGGGCACCTCGTGATCGGCGTCGTACCCGCTGACGATGGAGGCCGGCTGGTGGTCACCGAGCAGGATGAGCACCAGGTCGTCGTCGCCGTAGCGCTGGACGAACTGGAGCACGGACCGCACGGAGTAGGCGACCGACCGGGCGTAGGCCTCAGGCACCTGGTCCCGGTGCTGCCACAGCCCCCCGACTCCCTGGGCGCGGTGGTGGATCGGCCCGAAGATGCTCCCGTCACCCAGTTGGTCCCAGGGCACGAGGCTGGGCAGCGGCGCCCACGGGGTGTGGCTCGAGGCGAGCTCGACCTGCGCGAAGACCGGGGTGTCTGCGGGGGCGAGGGCGCGCCGTTGCGCGGCCTCGAGCGCGAATTGATCTGGCATCAGAGAGAACCCGAACCGGGGCCCGTGATAGCCCAGCTGTTGGCCACCGTAGACGCGGTCGAATCCGTAGAAGGACCGACCCTGCGGCCACGGCTCGCGGTCGGACGGGAGCACCGCCACGGTGCGCCAACCGGCCCGGTGGAAGTATCGGCTCAACGTCATCCGGTCGCTCGACAGCAGGCGGTCGTAGCGCCCCTCGTCGGTGACCCAGAGCCCGGACTCGAGGGTCGAGTGCGCCAGCCAGCTGTGTCCACCGAAGGTCGGCGAGGTGAGGAAGGCGCTGCGAGAGTGGAATCCGCGATCGGCCAGCCGGCGGTTGCCCTCGCGCAGCACGTCCCGGACCGTGGCGGTCGCCCTCGGCCCGTCCACCGCCACCCGTCCGTAGCTCTCCACGAAGACCACCAGCACGTCCTTGCCGCGAAGACCGGTGAGCAGTCGGCTGGCCGGCACGTCGCGGAACTGGTCCTGCCCCAGCTCGGCCGCGAACCGGCGCTCTCCGCGCACCGTGCTGGCCGCCAGACGCACCTGGTCCGACACGACCCGCACGGCGGACGCCGCGGCGACCGGCTGCCCCGGCGCCGTCTGCCAACCCACTCCCAGCGCCACCAGCCATACCGCGGTCAGCGCGGCCAGCACACCCGTCGACCGCCGACGGTGCCGGGCCACGAGTGCGGTCACGCGCCGCAGCGACAGCGGCACCCCGACGAGCAGGGCAATCACGAGGAGCACGGCCGTGACACCGACCACGTCCCCGGCCACGCGGCCGACGGTGTCACGGGTGAGCGCGAAGACCGGTCCGAACAGGCCCAGGTCGGTCAACGGGTTGAACGGTCTGCCGAGCGCCGCGAAGAACCCCATGTCGAGCAGCTTGACCACCATCACCACCCCGAGGAGCAGCCCGACCGCGCCGGACAGCACCCGGCGCGGTCGGGTGGGCAGGGCCAACGCGAGGGCTCCGATCGCCAGTGCTTCCACCGGAATCCGCAGCAGGACGACCGGAGTGACCGCAGGAAGCTCGGTCGGCGCCAGCAGCACCACCCAGACGAGCAGCAGGGCCACGAGGTCCACGGCCGGTCCGAGGAACCGCCGACCACGCCCGAGTGGGCGGTCCGCACGCGCCAGGGCCGCACGCGCGGGCAGGCCGGGTGCGTCGTGCCGGTGGCGCCACAGCCAGACGACGTCGCGGCCGAACGACTCGGCCAGCAGCAGGGCCGCCAGCCAGAGTCCGCCGACCGTGACCGCGTTCGGCGCCAGGTCCGCCGCGGCCAGGGCCAGCGCGATGCCCGTCACCGCCGTCACCACCTTGCGCCAGTAGCGCGCCGGCAACGGGGCGCGCAACCACGGAGCGAGCCGGCCACCCAGCCAGAAGACGTAGCGCACCAATCCGAGGGCGACCACCCACACACCGTGACGCGGCACCGCATACAGGCTCAGCACCAGGATCAGGAAGGCATCGGTCTCCCCGTCGAACGTGGCGCCGAAGCCGGACGCGGCGCCGGTGCGGCGCGCCACCCACCCGTCGACCGCGTCCAGGGCGAGCGCCACCGCGGTCAGGGCCACCAGCACGGGCACGACCGGAGGGCGGACGAACGAGTCGGCCACCAGCGCGGCCACCCCGCTCACGAGAACCGCCCGGGCCAAGGTCACCCGGTCCGCAGGCGTCGGGCGCCCGGAGTCGGCTGTCTCGCGATCGGCGCCACGCACCCGGCGGCCGCAGGCGACCACGGGCACCAGGCCGCACAGCACGCCGACCAGCCACCCGAGCGGGGTGAGTCCGACGCCGATGGCCAGGGCAACCAGGAGGGCCCCGAGCCCGGCCAGCCCCGACGCCGGCACCGCCACCGTGCGCATGCCTCACCTCCTGCCTGCGGAGCTGTCTGGTCGCGGCTCCTCGGCGACAGGCTCGCTCCGCTCCATCGTCGCCGCTCTCGTCGCCGCGGGCCTGTCTGGTCGCGGCTCCTCGGCGGCAGGCTCGCTCCGCTCCATCGTCGCCGCTCTCGTCGCCGCTGGGCTGCTGCCGCA
>CAYRLV010000052.1:5101-15565 GCA_964425155.1 uncultured Ornithinicoccus sp.
CAGGCTCGCTCCGCTCCATCGTCGCCGCTCTCGTCGCCGCTGGGCTGCTGCCGCATCGCGCCGGGCCGCGGGAGGTGGCGCCGGCACCGGTTAGATTGGGGCCATGCGGGCGGATCCGGCCGGGCGACGGGAGGCCCGGGCGTTCTGGGTCCGCGCACCGGGGGTCGGAGAGATCCGGCCGGTGGCGCTCCCCGAGCCCGGTGACGAGGAGGTCCTGGTCACCACCCGGTGGTCGGGGATCAGCCGCGGCTCCGAGGCGCTCGTGTTTCGCGGCGGCGTCCCCGCCGGCCAGCGGGAGATCATGCGGGCTCCCTTCCAGGAGGGTGACCTCCCGGGGCCGGTGAAGTACGGCTACCTCAACGTCGGGGTGGTGCAGCGAGGCCCCGGAGCACTGCTCGGCCGCACCGTCTTCTGCCTCTATCCGCACCAGACCGCCTACGTCGTACCCGCGGATGCCGTCGTCCCCGTCCCCGGCGGAGTCCCGGCGCGCCGCGCGGTCCTCGCCGGCACCGTGGAGACCGCCGTCAACGCGCTCTGGGACGCCGCTCCCCTCGTCGGCGACCGGGTCACCGTCGTGGGCGCCGGGATGGTGGGCTGCTGCGTCGCCCGGCTGCTCGTCGGCATCCCCGGCGTGCGGGTGACCGTCGTGGACGTCGATCCGGCGCGCCGGGAGGTGGTCGACGCGCTGGGCGCCGGGTTCGCCCTCCCGGACGACGCGCCCGGCGGCCAGGACCTGGTCGTGCACGCGAGCGCCACCGCGGCCGGGCTCCAGCTCGCCCTGGACCGGCTGGTGCCCGAGGGCCGCGTCATCGAACTGTCCTGGTATGGCGACACTCCCGTCGAGCTGTCGCTGGGCGGCAGCTTCCACTCCGGTCGGCTCAGCATCGCGGCCAGCCAGGTCGGCAGCGTCGCCCGCGCGCGACGAGCCACCCGGACGACGCACGACCGCCTGACGCTCGCCCTCGACCTGCTGCACGACCCGGCGTTCGACGCCCTGCTCACCGGTAGCGTCGCGTTCGACCGGTTGCCCGAGGTGATGCCCCGGGTGGCCGGGGGCTCCCTGCCGACACTGTGCCACACCGTCAACTACGACCAGGAGTGACCGGATGTTCAGCGTGACCGTGCGGGACCGGATGATGATCGCCCACAGCTTCACCGGCGAGGCGTTCGGGCCGGCCCAGCGGCTGCACGGCGCGACCTTCGTGGTGGACGCCACCTTCCGGCGCGACGGCCTGGACGAGGCGGGCCTGGTCGTGGACATCGCCGCGGCGACCCGGCTGCTGCGCGCGGTGCTGGACGAGCTGGACTACCGCAACCTCGACGACGACCCCACCCTCTCCGGGCGCAACACCTCCGCCGAGGCGCTCGCCCAGGTGGTCGCCGACCGGATCGCCGGCCGGATCGACGACGGCGCCCTGGGACCGGATGGGGCGGCGTTGTCGGGCCTGACGGTGACCCTGCACGAGTCGGACATCGCCTGGGCCAGCTACGAGCGACCGCTGTGAGCGAGGTCCAGGTCGTCGTGCCCGCCGCCGTCGACGACCCCGGGCGACCCAGCGGCGGCAACGCCTACGACCGCCGGCTGTGCCGGGAGCTCGGCGCCGCCGGGTGGTCGGTGACGGTGCACCGGGTGCGCGGCGCCTGGCCGACCCCGACGCCGGACGACCTCGCCGGGCTCGGCGGCGTCCTGTCGACCCTGCCGGACCGGGCGATGGTGCTGCTCGACGGCCTGGTGGCGTCTGCTGCAGCGGACGCCCTGCTGCCCGAAGCCCGGCGGCTCCGGCTGGTCGTGCTGGTGCACCAGTTGCTGGCCGACGGGCTCCCCGAGGGCCCGGCGACCGTCCCCGACGAGGAACACGCCGTGCTGCGCGCGGCCTCCGCCGTCGTGGTGACCAGCAGGTGGAGCGCCGACCGGCTGCTGAGGCGCTACCCGGTCGACCCGCGGCGCGTGCAGGTGGCCGAGCCCGGGACCGACCCCGCGCCGCTGGCCGCCCCCAGTAGCTCGGGCCACCGGCTGCTGTGCGTCGGGGTGGTCGCCCCGCACAAGGGCCAGGACGTGCTCGTGACGGCGCTGGCCGCGACCGCGGACGTGGAGTGGGCCTGCGTCTGCGTCGGCAGCCTGGAACGCGACCGGCCGTTCGCGCAGCGCCTCGCACGCACGGCGCGGGACGCCGGGATCGGCCCCCGGGTGCGGTTCACCGGCGTGCTGGCCGGCCCCCAGCTGGACGAGCAGTATGCGGAGAGCGACCTGCTGCTCGTGCCGTCCCGTTCGGAGACCTACGGGATGGTCGCCGCCGAGGCCCTCGCGCGCGGGATCCCCGTGCTGGCCAGCCAGGTCGGTGGGCTGCCCGCGATCCTCGGAGTCGGGACCGACACCGGGCCGGCCGGGCTGCTGGTGCCGCCGGGCGAGCCGGGACCCTTCGCCTCCGCCCTGCACCGCTGGCTGAGCGACGACGACCTGCGCTCGCGGTTGCGCCGGAGGGCCCGACACCGACGGGACGAGCTGCCCGGCTGGTCGGCCACCGCGGCCGGGGTCGCCCGCGCGATCGCGAGCGCGGTGTGACCGGTCGGCCGCGGGTCGCCGCGGAGTGGCTGGCGCTGCGCGAGCGGGCCGACGCGCGGGCGCGTTCCACCGACCTGGTCGCCCGGTTGCACCGGACCCTGCGCCCGGTCCCCGCGGCGGGTCGAGTGGGGTCGCTCGTCGTCCACGACCTCGGGGGCGGCACCGGCTCGATGATGCGCTGGCTGGCCCCGCTCCTGCCGGGCCCCCAGCACTGGGTGCTGCACGACCGGGATGCCGACCTGCTGGCGACGGTCGACACGCAGCCCAAGGCTCGGGACGCCGACGGCGCTCTGGTGACCGTGGAGTCGCGCCGTGGCGACGTCACCCGGCTCCCGGCCCGCGAGGTCGCGGGAGCCGACCTGGTCACCGCCTCAGCCCTGCTCGACCTGCTGACCGGGGCGCAGCTCGAGCGCCTGGTGGCCACCTGCGTCCGGGCCAGGTGCCCGGCACTGGTCACCCTCAGCGTGACGGGCCGGGTGTCGCTGGATCCGGACGAGCCGCTCGACGCGATCGTCGGGGCCGCCTTCGACGCGCACCAGCAACGAGCGCTCGGCGGGCACCGGCTGCTCGGCCCCCGGGCGGTCGACGCCGCGGTCGACGCCTTCGCCCGGCACGGCCTGCGGGTGACGACTGCGCCGAGCCCGTGGCGGCTCGGTCCGGCCGAGGCCGAGCTCACCGCCGCCTGGTTCGACGGCTGGCTGGGGGCGGCTCGTACCCAGGATCCGGGGCTGACCGGGCGGACCCGCGACTACGCGCGCCGACGGAGGCAGCTGGCCGCGACGGGCCGGCTGTCGGTCACCGTCGAGCACCGCGACCTGCTGGCGTACCGGTGAGTGGCCTCGAGCCCCGCTGAACCGGCCCGCGATCCCTATCGTGAGGTGAGACGTAGGCCCCCAGGATTCGACACATCGACGAGGAGCAGGGATGGCACGACGGAGTCCGTCGCCCCGGTGGTCCTGGGCGCGGCCGGTGCTCGGCCTGGCGATCCTGGCCGGCCTGGTGGGGTGGCTGGGCACCGACGCCTTCCTGGCCCCGCTGCGCCGGCTGGACGGCGCCGCGGTCGTCGCCGCCGCGGCTCTCGCCTTCCTCAGCACGGTCTGCGCCGCTTGGCGCTGGCGGGTCGTCGCGGCCGGGCTGGGTTCGGACCTGCCGCTGCACCTCGCCGTCGCGGCCTACTACCGCTCGCAGTTCCTCAACCTCGTGCTGCCCGGCGGCGTGCTCGGTGACGTGGACCGGGCGGTCCGCCGCGGACGTGCGGAGCACGACCTGCCGCGGGCGGCGCGCGCCGTTGTCGGAGAGCGGTGCGCCGGCCAGCTGGTCCAGGTCGTGCTGACCGTGGCGGTGCTGCTGGCGCTGCCCTCCCCCGTGCGCCGAGCCGTGCCGATCCTCCTTGCCGCACTGGCCGGGGTCGCCGTGATCGTCATGGTGGCCTGGGTGGTCGGTCGCCGGGGCGGTCGGTCCACGACCGTGGCCGGTCGCTTGGTCGCGTTGGCCCGTCGGACGGTCGGCCGCGGGCCCGCCCGCGCGTGGTGGGTGCGCAGCGGCCCACGGGTGGTGGTCGCGTCGGCGCTGGCGTTCGCCGGGCACGCGGCGACCTTCGTGATCGCCGCCCGCGCGGCCGGATCGTCCACGGCACCGACCCGGCTCCTGCCTCTCGCGTTCCTGGTGCTGCTGGCCATGGCGGTACCGGCGCACGTGGCCGGTTGGGGTCCGCGCGAAGGCGTGGCCGCCTGGGCGTTCGGGGCGGCCGGACTGGGCGCCGCCGCCGGCGTCGGCGCGGCCGTCGTGTATGGCGTGCTGTCCTTGATCGGCGTACTGCCCGGCGGCGTCCTGCTGGTCGCCTCGATCATCCGCCGGCGCAGGAGCGCCTCGGAGGAGCTGCCGTCCGGCCCGTCGACCCTGCAGGCCTCCAGCGGCGTCGCCCATGGCTGACCGCCCCTACACCGTGCTGAGCGCCTGCATGTCGCTCGACGGCTACCTGGACTCCGCGACCGGGGACCGCCTGGTGCTGTCCAACGGCAGCGACCTGGACCGGGTGGACTCGGTGCGGGCGTCCTGCGACGCGATCCTCGTCGGCGCGGCCACGGTGCGCAACGACGATCCCCGGCTGGTGGTGCGCGACACGCGCCGGCGGGAGCAGCGGGTCGCCGTCGGCAGGCCGCCGTCACCGACCAAGGTCACCGTCACCTGCGGCGGGCGGCTCGACGCCCGCGCCCGGTTCTTCACCGTCGGCGACGCGGAGAAGATCGTCTATGCGAGCGGCTCCGCCTTGCCGGAGGCCCGCGCGCGCCTCGGCTCGGTCGCCACGGTCGTGGACACCGGAGGTGACGGGCCCGGGGTGAGCATGCGCCGGCTCAGCGAGGACCTGTTCGCCCGCGGCGTGCGTCAACTCCTGGTGGAGGGCGGCGGCCGGGTGCACACCCAGTTCCTGGCGCAGGACCTGGCCGACGAGCTGCACCTCGTGGTGGCGCCCTTCTTCGTGGGCGACTCCCGGGCGGTCCGGTTCGTCGCCGACGGCGAGTTCCCGTTCCATCCGGGCCGACGGGCGACGCTCGCGCAGGTCCGGCAGATCGGCGACGTGGTGCTGCTGCAATACGCGTTGTCGCCGCGGTATCGACGCTTCAGCGGCGGAAACGGGCGAGGGTGAGGCCGAGCAGGCGAGCCACGACGAGCGCGACGTAGTTCAGTCCGGCGAGCTGCTCGAGCATGATGAACGAGCGGGCGTGCGCCGTGCCCGGCACGATGTCCGAGAGGCCGGTGTTGGTCATCGTCGTGAAGGACAGGAAGAGCAACTGCATCCACGACATCTGCTGCTTCGGCTCGAGGCCCGCACCGAGGAAGGCCTCGGGCCAGATCACCTGGATCGCGCTGTAGAGGTAGGCGAACCCCCAGGCCACGACGGTGAAGCAGGCCCCGGTGGCGAACAGCTCGTCACGGGTGACCCAGTTGTCGGCGAACATGTACCGAATCAGCGCCCACGCCGTGTAGAAGTAGAAGATCGCGTGCGTGAAGCCGGACATCAGCTCGACGGCGGGCTGGTCCGGCATGATCACTTCGACCACGGTGAGCACCACGGCCGGGATGCCGATGACGATGCTGATGATGTTCATCGCGGGCGTGCGGCGCACCGCCAGCACGGCGAGGCCGAGCACCAGGATGCCGATCACCGAGACCACGGTCCGGCCCGCCGAGGTGGCGTCGGTGAACGGGTAGATGATCACGCTGCCCAGCTGGACCGCCAGCAGCACCGCGGACGGGTGGTCCCTGACCGTCTCCCACGCGTCCCGCAACCAGTTCACGTGTGCTACCCCCGGCCGGTCAGGGACCAGGCGTCCTCGTCACTCTCCGCCTCGACCACGTCCCCCTCGGCAGGCGCGGAGTCGGCGGCGGGCGTCGCCACCGCCGGCGCCTCGCCCTCAGGCGCACTCGGGGCGTCCGGCTGCGCCTGGGCGGCACGGTCGTCGTAGACCGGGTCGTCGTCGGGGACGTCCTCGCCACGCAACAGCGCGAGCGTGGTCGCGAGGTCGTCGGGCTTGACCAGCACGTCCCGCGCCTTCGAGCCCTCGGACGGACCGACCACCCCGCGCGACTCGAGCAGGTCCATGAGCCGCCCGGCCTTGGCGAACCCCACCCGCAGCTTGCGCTGCAGCATCGAGGTCGAACCGAACTGCGTCGTGACGACCAGCTCGGTCGCCTGCAGCAGCAGGTCGAGGTCGTCGCCGATGTCCTCGTCGATCTGCTTCTTGGGCGCCGCGACGGTGACGTCCTCGCGGTAGGTCGGCTTGAGCTGGCCGGTGACGTGGCCGACCACCTGCTGGATCTCGGACTCGGTGACCCAGGCGCCCTGCACGCGCATCGGCTTGGCCGCGCCCATCGGCAGGAACAGCGCGTCGCCCTGACCGATCAGCTTCTCGGCACCCGGTTGGTCGAGGACGACCCGCGAGTCGGCCAGCGAGGAGGTGGCGAACGCCATCCGCGACGGCACGTTGGCCTTGATCAGGCCGGTGACCACGTCGACCGACGGCCGCTGGGTCGCCAGGACCAGGTGGATGCCGGCCGCGCGGGCCAGCTGGGTGATCCGGACGATCGACTCCTCGACGTCCCGCGGGGCGACCATCATCAGGTCGGCCAGCTCGTCGACGATCACCAGCAGGTAGGGGTAGGGCTGCAGCACCCGCTCCGAGCCCGGCGGCGTGGTGAGCTTGCCGGTGCGGACCGCCCGGTTGAAATCGTCGATGTGCTTGTAGCCGAACGCGGACAGGTCGTCGTAGCGGGTGTCCATCTCGCGCACGACCCACTGCAGGGCCTCGGCGGCCTTCTTGGGGCTGGTGATGATCGGCGTGATGAGGTGCGGGATGCCCTCGTAGCCGGTCAGTTCCACCCGCTTCGGGTCGACCAGCACCAGCCGGACCTCGTCCGGCGTGGCCCGCATGAGGATCGAGGTGATCATCGAGTTCACGAAGCTCGACTTGCCCGCGCCGGTGGCGCCGGCGACCAGCAGGTGCGGCATCTTCGCGAGGTTGGCGATGACGTAGCCACCCTCGACGTCCTTGCCGACCCCCATGACCATCGGGTGCTCGTTGGCCCGCGCCACCTGGCTGCGCAGCACGTCGCCGAGGCTGACCGTCTCGCGGTCGGTGTTGGGGATCTCCACGCCGATCGCGGACTTGCCCGGGATCGGGCTGAGGATGCGCACGTCGGCCGAGGCGACGGCATACGCGATGTTCTTGGACAGCGCAGTGACCCGCTCGACCTTGGTGCCCCGGCCGAGCTCCACCTCGTAGCGGGTGACCGTCGGCCCCCGGGTGAAGCCGGTGACCTGGGCGTCGATGTCGAACTGGTCGAGCACCCCGGTCAGCGCCTCGACGACCTGGTCGTTGACCGCCGAGCGCTTCTTGTGCGGCGGGCCCGTGGTCAGCAGGGTGCTGTCGGGGAGGGTGTAGGTGACGTCGCCCGCGAGCGCGAGCTGCTCCACCCGCTGCGGCAGTGGTGAGGTGGGCGGTGCCTCGGGCGCCCGCTCGGCCGCGCCGCTGCCCGGCACGGGCGCATCGGCGGTGGCGTCGACCTCGGACCCGGTCGTCGCGGCCGCGGACGGTGCCAGGACTCCGGGCGCGGTGGGCCGCTTCTCCCCCGGACGCGGGCCCTTGGGCCCCTTGCCCTCACCGGGCGTGCCGTCGACGACCGCCGCCTGTTCGAACGCCTCGTCGCCGACGAAACCCTCCGGCCCCGCCACGGCGTCGGGATCGGCCTTGCGGCGGGAGCGCCGCTTCGGCTTGTCCGGCTTGGCGGGCTCGCCGGTCGAGCCGGCGCCGTCCGCCTCCTCGTGGTGCTCGGCGGCGGGGTGGTGGAACAGCCGGTCGCGCGCCTCGCGCAGCCGCGCCGGGATCTGGTGCACGGGGGTCGCGGTGATCACCAGCAGACCGAAGAAGCCCAGCAGCACGAGGAGCGGCACGGTCCCCCAGGTGTGCACGGCGGCGACCACCGGGCTGGAGGCGAGCCAGCCGATGATGCCGCCGGCGTCGCGCATCGCGTCCGCCCCGTCGGGCGGGCTCGGCAGGCCCCGGGCGATGTGCACCAGGCCGCAGACGGCGAACGCGAGCGCCGTCGTGCCGATGCCGACGCGGTTGTTGGCGTGCTGGTCGCCGGGTGCGCGCAGCAGCCGCAGTCCCAGCAGCAGGAAGGCGATCGGCAGCGCGAAGGCCACCCGCCCGAACGTGCCGGCGACGATCGCGTGGATGACGTCGCCGACCGCGCCGGTCAGGCCCCACCACTCCCGGGCGGCCACCACGACGGCCAGCCCGATGAAGGCGAACCCGATGCCGTCGCGACGGTGCTCGGGCTCGAGGTCGCGCGCGCTGGTGCCGACCTTGCGCACCGCTCCGCCGGCGACGTGTGCCATCCCCATCCAGGTGCCGCGCACCGCGCGCAGCGGCAGCGGCAGGCCGCCGCCCTTGGCCTTCTTCCCGCCCTTGGACGCGCCCCTGGACGCCTTGGCCGGCGTCGTGCGGGTGCGGGGACGCCCGGCGGCCGGGCGCGAGGAGGTACGACGGCTCGAGGACTTCGAGCGCGTCGCCGAGGAGGTCTGACGAGTCGCCACCGTCGCAGGCTACGCGATCAACCCTCCTGGATCACGCGTCACACGCGCACCACCGGTCACCGCTCGGCCACGATTCCGTGCCGGAACCGCCCCGGAGGGTGCCGAACGCGCCCGAGGGGTGTCTCGCCATACGAGATGCACGCTCACGGGCTGGTCATGGTCCGGGTGCACCCGCTAGGTTCGAGCCCAGGTCATGAGTGCCAGCGCCAAGCCCCGGCTCGCTGGCCGGCAACCCTCCTCCGCGGTGGGGTGCTCCGGGTGACGACCAGGCCGCCGGCAGCCGTCGGTGGCAAGCGCGGACCGGCGCCCGTCGCGGGTCCCTGACCAGCAGGAGCCGCCGGTATGTCGATCGCTTCCCTCTCCCCGCACGTCACCGAGGCGCCGCGCACCTACGGCTGGGCGGTGCCCGGCCGACCCGCGCGGGACCGGCTGCGTGCGGTGCCCTCGCCGGAGCGGGGACCGCGGCGGCGCACGGCCGCGCCCCTGACGCCTCCGCGGACGGTCGCCGAGAACGTCGGCGTGCCGACCCTGCACCGCACCGTGGTCGACTACGCCAACGTCGACCACGCCGCGTCCACCCCGGCGCTCGAGGCGGTCAAGCAGGCGGTCGACACGGTGCTGCGCACCTACGCGAGCGTGCACCGCGGCGCCGGGCGGCTGTCGCAGATCACGACGGGCTGGTTCGAGCAGGCGCGCGAGGAGGTCGGGGCCTTCGTCGGCGCCCGGCCCGAGGACGAGGTCGTCTTCACCCGCAACAGCACGGACGCGCTGAACCTGCTGGCGCACTGTCTGCCGCGCCGCACGACGACCTACGTGTTCGAGTCGGAGCACCACGCCACGCTGCTGCCGTGGGGCGCGCGCACCGTCCGACTGCCGGTGCCGGCCAGCCCGGCCGACGCGCTGGCGCTGCTCGAGGACGCCCTCGCCGACGGCGACGACGGCGAGCCGCGGCTGGTCGTGGTCGCCGGCGCCTCCAACGTCACCGGAGAGCTGTGGCCGGTGCGGGAGGTCGCCGCGGTCGCCCGCCGGTATGGGGCGCGCGTCGCCCTGGATGCCGCGGGGCTGGCGCCGCACCGCCGGATCGATCTCGCCGACCTGGACGTGGACTACGTCGCGTTCTCCGGGCACAAGGTGTATGCCCCCTTCGGCGCCGGCGCCCTGGTGGGACGGGCCGACTGGCTGGACCGGGCCGATCCCTACCTGCGCGGTGGTGGTGCGACCGCGGCCGTGAGCCCGCGGTCCGTCGCGTGGAAGACCGGCCCGGCGCGGCACGAGGCCGGCACCCCCAACGCCGTCGGCGCGATCGCCCTGGCCGCGGCGTGCGCGACGCTGCGCGACCACTGGGAGGCGGTCGAGGAGCACGAGGACACCCTGGCGGAGCGGCTCCGGGAGGGGCTCGCCGGGATCGACGGCGTGACGACCTACTCGATCTTCGGTCCGGACCACCCGCGGGTCGGCGTCGTCGCGTTCACCGTCGACGGGCTGGACAGCGACCTGGTCTCCGCCGTGCTGTCGGCGGAGCACGGCATCGGGGTGCGGGACGGCAAGTTCTGCGCGCACCTGCTGGTGGACGCGCTGCTCGGGGCCGAGTCGCGGCCGGCGGACCCGGCGCCGACCACCGCCGTGCGCGCGAGTCTCGGGCTGGCCACGACGGTCGAGCACGTGGAGCGGCTGCTGTCGGCCGTCGCGACGCTCGCTGCCGACGGTCCGGCGTTCGGCTACACCCACACCGAGGAGGGTTGGACCCCGGTCGACGACCCGCGCGACCTCACCCTCCCCCGCCCCTGGTGACTCGTCGCGGGTC
>CAYRLV010000053.1:0-15436 GCA_964425155.1 uncultured Ornithinicoccus sp.
CAGGCTACGACGCCAGCCTCGTCGTCGCTGCCCGATCGCCACGCCGACTGACGGCGCCAGACGTCGTGGCGTCCGCCGTGGCGGCGGGCTCCCAGTGGGCAGTCGTCGAAGCGTCCTCGATCCGGGACCCCAGCGCATTCGCCCGGGTGCACGCCGCGTGCGTGATGCCGGTGGTGGTCCTGGTCGATGGCTCGGATCCGGACATCGAACAGATCGTCCATTGGTGCACGCGTCACGGCGTGGGGAGTGCCATCTCTGTTTCTGAGGTCGTCCCACTTGCTGCGGGGTTGGTGGCCGAACCCGTGGGATCCCCGACGGCGAACATGGGATGGGGGCCACGGTGGCTCAGCGGACGATTGAGCGTTCGTCCACGCTCCCGGGCGGGCGGATGGCTGACCTATCCCGAGGTTGTCGCCATGTTTCGTGCGTACCAGATACCTCACGCTCCCCTCGTCGTCGTTGACGACTCCTACGGTGCAGTTCAGGCTGCTTCGGGGTTCCTGCGACGTCCCGTCACGGTCATCCCGTGCGAACGCAGCGGCGTGCCTGATGTGCCAGTCCGGACTGTGCGAGACATCAGCTCGCTGGGGCAGTTGAACAGCGTGGTCCGTCAGCTGGGCAGGGGGAGCCGTCGCACTGCCTTCGCCGTGCAGAGTCAGCCTGATTCAGACCTGGACCTCAGGCTGGCCGTCCGACGTCACGGGCACTGGGGTACCCGGGTGACCATCGGTGACGGCAGCACCGCCGAGCCAAGCGAGTCGGATCCGTCGCTGTCTTTGCCGGCGGGTACCCCGGAAGTTGCGGCTGTCGTTCGATCGCTGTGTGTCCGTGACGTCGTAGGGGACAACTCCCGCGCCCGGGGCACACTGGCGCGCCGCCTGCCGTCGCTTCTCGAGCACCTGTCCGTACTGCTCGACGACCACACCGAGGTGATCCGACTGCACGGTGACGTGGCAACGACCCCCACAGGACATCTCGTCGTGACGGCGGCACGGGCCACCACGGACGGCACGGATCCGCTCGAGACTGCTCTCCGGCGTGAGGTCCGGACGGTATGACGTGTCGGCACTGACGTACGCCTGGTCGACCCCATGGTGACTGCGCGAGTTCGAGACCGACGAATCTGCCTTCCCATGCCGGGAGAAGAACGTGGTGCCGGGCTCCGAGCCCTCGTCGCGTCAGCGTCGGACGACGGCCACCGGAGACTGTGAGCGGTGTAATGCGGTCCTGCTGACCGACCCCAGGAGCAGGCGGTCGAAGCCGCCCAATCCGCGTGTTCCGACGACCACCAGGCTCGCTGTGCGCGAGGCTGAGGACAGGGCTGGGCCAGCCGCGTCCTCTACCACCCGCACCTGGACTGATTGCTGGGGGTGGCGTCTCCGCGCGACCCCCGCGGCGTGTTCGGCGTGTTGCTCCGCCTCTCGTTCCGCGACGGCGGACCAGTGTGGATCGAGGTGACCCAGGCTGGCCCCCTGAAGGCCAGGGGTCATCGGCGGCTGCCAGGCGGCCAGGATCACCAGCGGCAGGTCATGGCGTGCCGCATGGTCGCACGCGTAGCGCACCGCCTCCGTAGCTGGCGCGCTGCCGTCCACGCCGACCACCACCGGGCCGTGACCTGGGTGATCCTCCGCCGCCACCGGCACGACCACCACTGTGCACTCGGCGTGTGCGGTGACTCCGAAGGAGACCGAGCCCAGCAACGCCGAGAAGACGCCGCCGTGGCCCCGTGTCCCGACCACCACAAGACGAGCACTCCTCGAGAGGTCGACCAGCGCTCCAGCGGCGCCGCCGATGATCGGCGTCGGGTCGATGTGCGTTGCCGCCAGGGTCTTGGCGGCCAGCTTCCGACCCTCTTCGGCGGTAACTCGGGCTTCCGTCCTGAGGTCTTCGACCAGCGGCACGGCGTAGGGCCCTGCGGCAAGGCTGGAATAGGCGATCGCGGTGACCACTCGCAGCCGGGCGCCCAGCAGAGCGGCTTCACCGGCAGCCCACGTTACCGCCGCACCGGCCTCGCGCGATCCGTCGAACCCGACGACGACGTCGCGTCGACGCGTCGTGTTCCCTTGATCGGTCATGGTCATGCTCCTGCGACTGTTGGAGTCTCCTCTCAGCCTGACCGCTGGGAAGACGGCTTCACAGGGTCCTTGGTCCCGCTCCGACGGATGTGCCGTCCCATGGCCGCGACGATGACTCCCCAAGTGAGACACGCCGGTTGCATCCATGAATAGGTCCGGATGAGGATGATCTCCAGGAGGATCCAGGCCATCAGTGATCCGCCTGCCGCGAGTGCCGCCTGGCCGGACCACCGGCTGCCACGCCACGCCAGGACCGCGCACAGGGTCATGGGCACGGCAACCGCGATGAAGAGCCCAACTCCTGCGAGTTCCATGCTCTGCCACGGGATACGGCTCGTGATCACGGCCTCGTATGGGCCGAAGTCGGCGCCCCCGCCAACGAGACCGACGGTGCCCGCGTAGCCTGCCGCGGCCATGACTGCGCTCAGTACCGCGAGCGCGCGGTGCTGAGCGCGTCTGCCGATATGACCGACAGATGATCCGCTGGGCTGGATGGTGGTCATGATGTCGTCACCCCAAGACCTGGCCACGTGTTGGGCGCGCCCGACCCGTCATGATGCCTGCCGCAGCAGGCGCCACAGACGGCCCATACGGCTGGTCTGGGCAGGTGGGGCGGGGCTGATGTTGAACGAGGCGGCGAGCTCGAGGATTCGCCGGCGCTTCCGCTCCAGCGCCAGTCCTTCCTGCTGCCACGCGGAGTTCCGCCCGCCGCCGGGCGCCCTGCTTTGCCAGTCTGCGTACGCGATCGACCAGCACAGGTCCTCGGTGAGCAGTTGTCCCAAGAGCGGGTTGGTCACCGCCGCCTGCGCGACGATGTTCCGATCGACGGTGTCCAGGTGGACCCACCCGGCGGGTGCCCGGCCGGCCGGCAACCCGGCGGGGTCTGGACACCGAGGGCGCTCCTGGGGGTTCTCATCATGTTGTGGCGGGCGAGCCGAGGGATCGAGGTAACCGTTCATCGCGTGTGCTCCTTCCGGGCGGAGGTCAGGTCGGCACAAGAGCTACTGCTGCCTCCCGTTGCGCGTGCCCCGGCAAGGACCAGCACGCCGGCGCGCATCAGGCTGGCCAACCGGATGGTGATCGCGGGGTCAGGCGTGAACGTCGCTGCGTCAGCTGAGCGGAGGGCAGCCATGGATCCCGGGGAAGGCTGCTCCTTGGCAGGCGCGGTGACGACCATGCCGCCACTGTGCGCCCAGGAGCACACCGAGGGCAGGGCCCAAAGTCCCTCGTCAGCT
The DNA here is from genome assembly GCA_964425155.1 of uncultured Ornithinicoccus sp. Lineage (GTDB taxonomy): Bacteria > Actinomycetota > Actinomycetes > Actinomycetales > Dermatophilaceae > Segeticoccus. Next base: position 3,311 of record CAYRLV010000053.1, read on the forward strand.
GTCGCCAACTGCCAAGGGGGTGAGTTGCGCATCAACCGCCGGACGCACCCGTGCCGGCAATGACCTGGAGCGTCGTACGCCGTATCGCGATGCAAGGGACCTTCGTCCCATCCGCTCACTCCTTGTCGTCCCCATCATGGGGGAGGGGGTTCGCGACCATCGGGGGGAGAAGGAGCCATCCTGTGAGTACCACCCATCACTTGCCCCACTCGCACCTGCAGCCGTCACCGGGCGACGTCCGCTCGATCACCGATGCCCTGCTCCGGGAGTTTCACGCTGGAGCCGACATCAATGAGGTCCTTTTCGACGCGGTGTCCGCTGCACAACGGGCGCTGGACCAGGAGGGCGGCGACAAGCAGTTGGATGACCATAGCGATAGCTGGTGGGATGCGCTGCCCTTGTCGGAGCTGATGGCGCGGCATCGGGCTCGGTGGGTCAATTGAGCGTGCATGCCCACGCCAGCGCTGGGCGCAAGGCGAGCAGAGCTGGCCTGCCGATCAGGGCCGGCGAGCGTTGGTCGACTGAACTCGGCAGAAGGCTTCCCTACCGGCGCAGCGCGTGACTCGGTTCGCACTGAGCGTGTCTGGTCCGGTGGCGGGCCTGGGTCGTGCGGCGGGGCCGCACGGAAGCGTCGATGATGAGGAGGGCCACGAGCTGCCATGACCACGCGAGCGGTGCATCCTCCCATTGCTGGGCCTCATGTCGGCCTCACCATGCGCGAGGCGGCCGTCCGCCTCGCGGCGAACGGGCCGAACCAGCTGCCGGAAGCGCGGCACCCGTCGCTCGCTCGACGTGTGCTGGGAACGCTTCGGGAACCGTTGTCCCTCGTGCTGCTCGGCGCGCTCGTCCTCACGGTGATCATCGGCGACCTCACGGACGCCGTGGTCATCGGCATTGTCATCGTGGTCAATTCGTCCATCGGTGTGCGTCAGGACGTCAAGGCGGAACGCGCAGTGAGCGCACTGGCCGATCTGGCGCCACCGAGGGCACTTGTGGTGCGGTCCGGACTGCCGCGTGAGGTCCTCGCGACCGAGGTGGTGCCGGGAGACCTGGTCGTCCTCGGACAGGGAGACCTGGTTCCGGCTGATGCCGTGCTCGTCGACGGTTCGGGCATCCAGTTGGATGAATCGATGTTCACCGGCGAATCGTTGCCCGTCGACCGAAGTCCGGGGCAAGATCCAGGCCCAGATGTCGCCGACCTTCCAGCAGTTGACGGGCAACTCGCCACTCACGCGTCGAAGGGCGAGCCGCGGCTCTTGTCCGGCACAGTAGTGCTGCATGGTCACGGGCACGCCAGAGTAACTGCGACCGGCCTCCGGAGTGAGCTGGGGAGACTCGCGGCTCAGGTGGCCCCACGACCTCAGGAGACACCGCTGCAGCGGCGAATGGCCCGGCTGTCTGCGCAGCTGGCCGTGGTGGCAGTCGCTTTCAGCATGGTGGTCCTGGCCGTAGGTCTGCTGCGTGGCCAGCCACTCGAGTTGATGGCGCTCACCGCTGTCGCACTGGTCGTCGCCGCCGTTCCGGAAGCACTGCCGCTGGTCGTCACGATCAGTCTGGCCCTGGCGGCGCGGCGAATGGCGGCCCGTCACGCCCTGGTGCGGCGATTGCCGGCAGTGGAGGCCCTTGGTTCGGTCACGTTGCTGGCGACGGACAAGACTGGGACGTTGACGCAAGGCAGTATGTCGGTGACCGACACATGGATCGCGCCGTCCGCCTGCGAGAGCGACCTGCTGCGTGCTCTGGTCTTGTGCAGCAACGCGTCGATCGATACGTCCTCCGGCCGAGTTCATGGTGATCCGACCGAGAGCGCTCTGCTCCTGGCGGCGAAGGACGCCGGAACGGACATCGCGGGGCTTCGTGCCGCCCACCCGCGGCTGGCCGAGACGCCGTTCGACAGCGCGCGCAAGGTCATGACGACTGTGCACGACGATGGGACGGGCGAGCGTTGGGCTGTGCACAAGGGCGCCCCCGAGGCGGTGCTCGGGCTGCTCGGGGCAGCAGCTTCGGACCAGCTGCTCGTCGAGACTCATCGGCGATCGGAAGAGTGGGGTCGCCAGGGCGCGAGGGTCATCGCTGTCGCCGAGGAGTCACCAGGGTCGGGTACCGGGTCAACCGACGGGCGAGTCGCCAGACTGCTTGGCCTCGTTGCACTGGTCGATCCAGTGAGGGACTCGTCCGCACGCACGATCTCTCGCTGTCAGGAAGCTGGACTCAGGGTGGTGCTCATCACCGGAGATCACCCGGCCACCGCGGCTGCCATTGCTGCCGAGGTGGGGATCGGGCACGGCGAGCCGGCACTCAACCTGGCCGGACACACCGACCTGCCCGATCGCGGCGCACCACTCGCGGCCGGGGTCATCGCGCGGGCCACACCGGCTCACAAGCGCGCGCTGGTGGACGCCTATCAGCGCTCAGGCCAGGTTGTCGCCATGACCGGCGATGGAGTGAATGACGCCCCGGCCCTGCGCGCGGCGGACATCGGTGTGGCGATGGGGCGCCGGGGCACCGAGGTGGCTCGGCAGGCCGCCGATCTCGTGCTGGCGGACGACAACCTCGAGACGCTGGTCGCCGCGGTGGCGGAGGGCCGACGGATCTACATGAACCTCCGCCGGTTCCTGGTCTACGGTCTCTCCGGCGGGGCGTCGGAGGTACTTCTCATGTTGGCCGGACCGGTGCTGGGTGTGCCGCTCCCCTTGCTGCCGGCTCAGATTCTCTGGCTCAACCTGCTCACGCATTCGTTCGCTGGCGCGGGTCTCGCCGCTGAGCCCGGTGGGGAGCGCGCCCTGGTGCGGGGGCCCCGCCCCCCGCGCGAGAGCCCGCTGGCCGGCGGGCTCTGGTGGCGGACCATCGTGCTCGCGGTGTATCTGGCCGTCGCAAGCCTCGTCGTGATGCGCGCAGCCGGAGATGGCGCGACACAGTCCGCCGTGCTCCTGGCGTTGGGTGGCGGACAGTTGGCGGTCGCCTGGGGACTTCGATCGGCGCGACTCCCGCGGCGGCGCCTCGGAGAACGTCTCGATCCGCTGTTGGCCGGGCTCCTGGCCGCCGGAAGCATGCTGGTGGCCGCGATCACGATCGAGCCCCTCCGTGACCTCATCGGGACCCAGCCGGTGGGCTCGGCGGTCTGGGGGATGGCGATCGCGGTGGCGGGAGGGGCCTGGTTGTTGGCTCGGGTGCTGCGCGTCGAGGCAATGTAGCCTCGTCTTCGCGCTGCTCCGCCTGCTGATGATCCTCGCGTCAGGACACGGCATCTCTCTCGATGGGCAGGTCATGCACCGAGGGCCGCCACCTTCTCGATCCTCAGCACGTGCGCCACGGTCGGGGAGAGTTCCCGCGATGACCTGCTCGAGCAGCCCTACCTCGGAGTCGACGTGAAAGGCCACTCTGTCACTGCACCTATTGGTAGTCGGGAACGCGACCGGGCTCGGTCATTCCGCCCCGCTGGGAAAGGAACACAGGTACCCCGAGCAGTGCCGCGCCTCCTGCCATCAGGAAGGGCCCCCACTCGACATACCAACTGTTGCCGCTGTTGCGCGAGTACCAGACGAAGGCCAGGGACATGACGAGCGCGACCAGCGCGACACCCGCGTCGAGGGCAAAATGAGGGGTGGGGCCCTTCTGGCGGTCCTGGACACGCCAAGTGAGTTGCGCCAGGGCAGAGGCAGCGTAGGGGATGGCGGCAGTGATACCCGTCATCAAGACCAGCGTGGTGAAGACCGTGGCCCCGTTCGCGCCGATGAAGCTGATGACGACGGCGATCGAGGCCAAGGTCGTCGACGACACGATGCCGAAGGTGGGCACCCCCTTGCCCGAGACGGCTCCGAACGCTCGGGGGAACAGGCCATCCTTTGCGCCAGCCAACGGCATCTCGGCGCAGATCATCGTCCAACCGTTCAGCGCGCCGATTCCGGAGATCACCACCGCGGCGGCTACGAGATAGCCCAGCCAACTGCCGCCGGCTACGGCGTCGGCCGCGGCCGAGTAGGACGCTTGGTTGCGGTCCAGCGACAAGTCCGCCGCCGGCAGGATGCCGAAGACCGCCACCAGGGACAGCAAATAGACGCCGGCGCTGGCCAGCGTTCCGAGGACGGTGGCCTTGGGCACATTCTTCGTCGGGTTCCGCACCTTTCCTGCCGCGACCGCGGCTGTTTCGACACCAAGGTAGCTGAACAGGCAGATGGCCATGGCCCCACCAACGGCGGACAGACCGGTGTCTCCGCTGGTGTTCCAAGGCGTGAAGTGGCTGGTCTGGATGAAGAGGAGGCCGACCGTGGCGGTGAGAGCCAGCGGGATGAACTTGAGGACGGTGGTCCACACCTGGAAGACTCCCATGTTGCGCACGCCTGTAAGGTTGATGGCTGCCGGAATCCAGAGGCCCGCGAGGGCGATCATGATGGATCCTGCGGTACTCCCGCCCTTGTTGAGGAACTTCTCGACGTAGAACACCCACCCCACTGCAATGGCCGCATTCCCGGCCCACGCGGTGATCCAGTAGAGCCATGCCTGGCTGAAGCCGAAGGCGTTGCCGAAGGCAACCCGTGCATACCCGTAGGGTCCTCCCTCCGCGGGAATGCGACGCGTCAAGACCGCAAACAGCAAGGCAAGCGCGACCGCACCCACGGTCGCCATTCCCATCGCGACCAGGCTGATGGGGCCGTACGAGGCGATCGCATACGGCAGACTGAAGATACCTACGCCGATGATGCTGCCCATCACGAGAGCAGTGGCTCCCGGAAGGCCCAGTTGCGAAGGTGCCTTCTCGGGGGCGGGGGTGGACCTGGAGCGCTCGTTGATCTTGGACATGGCTCCTCCTCGATGCCTCATCACACCGTCAACCAGCCGGAATGTACTAGGGCCCAAAGTCCCTGCCGATCAGTAAGATTCGTTTCCCTTTGCCCCGAGCGCAGGGACCAAAGGCCCTAGGTATCGAGCCGTCGGGACGGAACCGTTGGTCTACGCAGGGAGAAGAGTCGAGGAGGCAAACGCAGATGGGCACGGCAACGACATCGGATGACACTGACCTTCGGGTGCAGGTGGCGGTGCACGACGAACTCGAGTGGGTTCCTGAGGTCGACGCGGCGGGCATCGGCGTCGCCGTCGAGGACGGCACTGTCGCGCTCTCGGGAGAGGTCCACACCTATGCGGAGCGGATCGCCGCCAAACGCGCAGCTCTACGGGTGCAGGGCGTGCACGCGGTGATCGACAACATCAACGTGCACCCACGTTCTCCGTACCCGGTCACCCAGGTCGACATCGCCAAGGAGGTCAAGCGCGCACTCCTCGCTGCCAGCACCGTGCCGGACACGGTCAAGGCGGAGATCTCCGATTACGCGGTGACCCTGACAGGGGAGGTGGACTGGGACTTCGAGCGACAAGCTGCCGAACGCGCCATCCAGAACCTTCGCGGGGTCTACTCCGTCGACAACAAGATTGCACTGAGCCCGCGACCGTCGTCGGTGGAAACCCGGAAGCACATCCGTCGGGCCTTGGTCCGCAACGCACAAGTCGATGCTGAGCGCATCCACGTCACGGTCTCTGGGACCACGGTCACCCTCACTGGATCTGTGCAATCGTGGGCAGAGAAGAAGCAGGTGGAGAGGGCTGCTTGGTCGTCGCCGCATGTGTCGGAGGTCGACAACCGCATCGCCGTCCGGCTCGACTAGACGCCCGGGCTCTGGCCTGACGGAACGTCGATGGAGGCGCACCCCACCCCGGGCGCCCGAGTCAGGATGGGGGAGCGGCGGCGCGCTCGACGGGCACCGCCCACCTCAGTTCGGTGCCCGTCGGCACCGCGGGCTTGAGCTCGAAGCTGCCCCTCGTGTCGCAGCGCGGCTGCCGAGATTGACGGGGCCGCTGTGGGCGCTGGCGGGGTTTCCTTTCCGATTCCGTCGTCGGTGACGCTGACCCGGAGCCGTTCCGTTCGGCGACGACCGCCTCGCGGATCTCGGTCCACCCGCCGGTATCAACCGCTTGTCCCAGCTCCAGCGGTGCGCCTCGGCAAGGAGGAGAGTCGGCGACCGGCCGATCATCTTTCCGGTGCACGGCTAGTGCGACGCGGGTGTCCTCCTCGCCGTACTGCGGGACCATCGTGAGTTTGGCGCCGGTTACGGTCGTCCGCGAGCCTTCGGCGCTCCGAGGGATCACCTCGAGGGAATCAGCTGCGGACTGCGGCCCGTGCGTCGCTGGACCCGAGGTGTCTCACGCGGCCGCGACCAACTGAGCGGCCAGCTGGTGACCCCCAGTGGTTGGCCCGGGTCGTCTCGCCGTCCAACAGGGGTCCGGAGACGTCGTTCACGTAGAAGCTCTCGCTGGGAGCGAACCTGGGGTACCCCCGCGCATGTGCCAGTCGGGCGGCGGCCTTGGCGGCCGAGCCGGGCAGGTGGCGCACCCTGCCCACCCTCGTGTCGAAGGTCACCAGTTGTTGCCCATGAGGCGGCTCGGGCAGCGCCGAGATCCAGTCCCGAAGCCCGATGTCCTGGCCCCTCGGCTCGGGTGCGCCTTGCCTCCGGGCGTCCGCACGGGTGTTGGCCCGGGACATGGAGAAGGCGTGTGTCGGGCCACCAACCACCAGGAGTGCGATGGCCGGTCCGGGTGCGGGAGGAGCATGGGACACGTCCACGAGATGGACGTCCAGGTCGCTCCCGATCCCTTCGGCGATCGCTCGGGCGATCCGTGCGGTATTGCCCCACATCGACTCGTAGACGACAACCGCGCGCAGCTTCATGGCTGACCTCCTTCGGGCGTGGGACCGGCCGATCACGCAAGGTGTCACCGCTCCGACTGGGGGCGGGGCGAAGCGCCTCGAACAGCAACCACGAGAACGACGAGCGCCGCCACCAGCAGGACCCCTCCCAGCGAGAGCAGTACGACGGTCACGACACCGAGGCCGGGTGCGGTCGCCCCGACGCTCAGCGCGGCGTCTACCCCCGCGCTGCCGTCGGCGTTCATGACCACAACGGTCCAGCTTCCGCCGGTCACCGGCGCCACCACGGATTGGGTGCCGGTGCCGGACGCCATGGCTACCCAGGTTTCGCTGTGGCCGGGTGGGCTCATGGGGGCTTGCCCGCCACTGACGCGGTAGGCGGGCTGCCCGTCACCGCCGTAGACGGTGGCGTGTCTGACCCCGGCGAGATAGGCGTGCGCGTCGCGGGTGCTGGCCAGTCCGACGAAGAGGGGTTTTCCGTTACTTGTCGTGACTCTCACCTTGACGTCACCGAGCATCCGGTGCGGCATGGTGCCGACGATGCCGGGGCCGTGCACCTCGACCGCAGGAGACCTCAGGGCATACGTGTCAGTGGACAGCTGGCTGACGTCGGTCATCAAGAACCCGCCCGAGTCGCGCATCGTGGAGCCTGCGACCGCCGTTGCGCTGCCGGCGGCCAGCAGACCGAAGGAGAACAGCATGAGCAGGCTGGCCAGTACGACAGAGATGACCCGACCCGCCCCCCAGCGGCTCGTCTGGGCGCCCCGCTGGTCAGGCCGTGGGTGCGCAGTAGTCCTCTGACTGGCCGAGTCGTCTGACCGGTCCGAGCCGGCCATCGCCGTGGCCGGAGAAGCGGGTGTCGAGGGGAGCGCGACCGCGGCGCCGGGATCCTCCCCGCCTTGATCGAGGCGGAAGGGAGGGTACTGGTCGGTCATCAGCGAGGCATACGCTGCGACGCGCAGCACCCATCGGTTGAGGCCGAGAATGAGGTCGTACAACTGCCGAGGGTAGGTGCCGGTGAACAGCAAGGCCATGCCGGCGAACAGCACCAGCAGGCCGATCAGTCCGCTGTCCCAGGCGTTCGCGGTGCCACCTGGTCCGGCACCGATGTCGGGGCCCGCGGCTCGAGCGAGATAGAAGCCACCGGAGACGAAGATGCCGACGATGAGGTAGTGAGGGAGAGCGAGAAGCCACCACTTGACCAGCGCCAGGCCCCGCGAGAGGTGCTCGGGGTACTCCACATCCAGGTGCGCGGGGTAGTCCGGGTCCTCGCTGAGCGAGAAGGGAGGGTATCGATCGGTCGCCAGCGCGCCATACGTGTAGTAGGCGACACGCCAGCTCCAACGCAGCACCCCGACGTTGAAGTCGAAGATGGGGCGCGGGTAACGGCCGGTGACCAGGATGGCGAACAACGCCGCCACGCTCATCACGACGAAGGCCATCCACAAGAACGCCAGGACGACGTAGTGCGGGATGGCAAGCAGCCACTTCACGAGCCACAACCCCCGACTGAGTTGGGGGTCCAGGTGAGCGTCCACGCGGATCGGGTAGCGCGGCGGATACGAGGGCGTAGCCATGGCGACAAGCCTCCTTGCTTCTCGTGCAAGCACCAGTGTTGGTCAGCGCTGAGCCAAGGGAAAGGGCAGAAGGTCCCGACACCAGTCCGTCGACAAAGAGCCGGGCAGTTGCGTCGCCCGGCGGTCAGCGCGGGCCGCGTCAGTCTGTCTCGGTGACCAGCCACCACGCACGCGACTGACCGGTGGCGAGCTGTCTCATGATGGCGGCATCGGTGAGCATGTCATCACGATGGATCCCCGGGAGCACGACGTAGCGGATCGTGCCCGGAACGCTCACCATCGCAAGCACTCTCCAGAGTGCACGGGCGTAGTTCTCAGCCAGCACCGGCCGGTCCCAGTCGTAGAGACCGCGGTAGACGCCATGCTCGTCCGCCGCCAGCCACAGCTTGGACACGAATCCGGGAAACCCGACGAACAAGGGGACATGGAGCATGCTCTCCACTTCGAAGAGCCGGTGCCCGAGACCACGAATCACCTTGAGTCGGAATGCGACTGCCAGGTAGCAGGGCTCAGTGGCGCAAACGCCGTCGCGCGAGGTCTCGCGATAGACCCGGCCGACTGTGCCGTCTGCGAAGTGGAGATGCAGGCCCACCTGACGGTGAGGGAGATGCACCTTCCTTCGCGCCATCAACAAGGTAGCCATCGCGACGCACCTGGCGACCGCTGCAGCCGCTGTTGGCACGGCCAGCGGCTCCTGACGGCTGTACTGCAGGTATGGTGCGTGGTTTGGGCTGGCCGCATGTTCCACGGTCACGCTAGTGCCGCGTCGACCTGGTCGCATGGGCGGCGCCCAGGTCCAGGCCGATGGCGAGGATCAGGGTTGCCGTCCAGACGTTGACGGGATCGAACGAGAGTGGCTGGTCGGCCCCCACTCGGTCGACGATGAACCAGACGATGAGCCAGATGATGGTCATGATCGCCACTTCCTCGGTGGTAGGTCTGCCCGGCCGAGCCTGACGGGTCGTCCTCCACGGCCTCGCAGGGAGGAGCGCCAGCCACGGACGACCGGACACTGCGCCAGGGTCCTGACGACACCGTGCGTCGGGAGGGGGCCGGGGGACAGGGCCCAAAGTCCCACGCCTGACTGCGAGGCCGGTGTCGAGAGGCGTTCACCTGCGCGTCTGTCCGTGTTCGACCCGCCCGTCTGTCCGTGGTCGCGTGCGCCGGCCGAGGCTCATGGGACCAAGGTCACTGTTCGATTCCGTACGGGTGGGTTGCCATGGAGGAACACATCAAGACCCATGCGAGGAGTGCGTCATGAGTACCGAAGTCACCCGCAGCGACCAGTCGACACGGGCCGAGGAGGCGAGGTCTTCGACGTCGGGGAAGTTGGCCCCGCACGACTTCCCGGTTCCACGGGAATTGGCGAGATGGTTCTGGTCGGGGTGGCCTTTCGAAGGTGAGCCTGCGCTGGTGGGAGAGGCGCGACCACACCCGGTGTGCGTCGAGGAGACGGTCGAGGACGGTCAACTGGTTGTCCGCGCGGAGCTACCGGGGATCGATCCGGAGAAGGATGTCGAGGTCGTCGTCGATGGCGATGCGTTGACGATCCGCGGGGAGCGGCGAGTCTCGAACCAGGATCGCACCAGCTCCGGTTATCGGACTGAGTTCCGCTATGGCCGTTTCCTGCGCAGGATCCCGCTTCCGGCGGGGACCAGCGTGGAGGTGGTGTCGGCGTCCTACCGGGACGGGGTTCTCGAGGTCCGGATGCCAGCGCCGACCCCCAAGCAAGGTGAACGTCGCATCACGGTGGACCGCGGTTGAGCGGGCTGCCGTTCCCATGCGGATCGAGCACGGACTCGTCTTGAGGAGTGAGCGTCGAAGATGCGTGCGCTGGTTTACCGGGGCCCCGGGCGAACGTCCTGGGGTGAGGTGCCTGACCCGGCGGTGAAAGAGGATACGGACGCGGTCGTGCGGGTCGATGCGGCCACCATCTGTGGCACCGACCTGCACATCCTCAACGGTGATGTGCCCGAGGTGGCCCAGGGAACCGTCCTCGGTCACGAGGCGGTCGGGACCGTGGAGCAGGTCGGTGGCGCAGTCAAGGGCCTGACGCCGGGAGACCGGGTGCTGGTGTCCTGCATCAGCTCCTGCGGCGGGTGCGAGTATTGCCGGAACGCTCGCTTCGGTCAGTGCATCGGAGGGGGTGGCTGGATCCTGGGTCACACCATCGACGGTGTCCAGGCAGAGCGTGCTCGGATCCCGTTTGCCGACACGTCCACGCATCGCATCCCCTCGGGCCTGTCTGATGAGGAGGTGCTCATGCTCTCCGACATCGGGCCCACCGGTTACGAGGTGGGGGTGCTGAACGGTCGGGTGGCACCCGGGGAGTCGGTGGTCATCGTGGGCGCCGGGCCGATCGGACTGGCTGCCGTGGCGTCCGCTCGCCTGTTCAGCCCGGCTCTGGTGATCGTCGTCGATCCAGCGCGCTACCGGCGAGGGGCGGCGCTGCGCTTTGGCGCAGACCTGGCGCTGACGCCCCAAGAGGCAACCGTTGAACGTATCCGGGAGCTCACCGACGGGCTGGGTGCCCACGTGGCAATCGAGGCCGTCGGCTCTCCGGTCACCTTCGAGCTCTGCGCGGCCTTGTTGCGCCCGGGCGGGCACCTGGCGAATGTAGGCGTCCACGGCGAACCCGCTCAGCTTCACCTGGAGCAGCTGTGGATCCGGGACGTGACAGTCACCACCGGTCTGGTGGACACGTCCTCCACGCCCACCCTGCTGAGGCTGCTGTCCAGTGGGCAGTTGGACCTCGGCCGCTTCGTCACACACCGCTTCACCATGGACCAGTTCCTCGAGGCGTATGCGACGTTCGCCGAGGCTGCCAGCACCGACGCGCTGAAGGTGGTCGTGACATCTCCCGCGGGTGTGTCCCTGAAGAGCCCAAACCGTTCATGAGAAGTGCCAGCGAGGAGGGAGAGCGATTGGTGGCCCGGTCACGCCCCCACGGCGCCCGCTCTCTCACCGCCCGGCCGCAGATGTGTCCTCGTCGGAGGGGGCCGCCGCTGGGCGGCGTACCTTCTCGGCCTCTCAGCGGTCAGAACCGTCTGCCTCGTTCTCGCCGGCTGTGAGCTCACGGGCGTCGCTCGCTGTGGCTGTGGCTGCACGAAGCGCCTCGGAGACCAGTCGCTGTCCAGCGGCCATGGTTTCCTCGAGGGTGGTCAGGGCTGTCTCAGGGTGAGCACACTCGAGCGACCACTTGGCGGAAGCCATGCCCTGGATCAGCGAATCGTTGACCTCGACCGCTTGCCGGTGTTGCAGCCGGGCGATGGCCAGGCGGTGCCGCTCCTCGTCGGCATGCTTGAGGCGGTCGGAAGCATCACCGATGAGGACGCCGAGGAAGAGCAGCGGGCCGATTCGGGCCAGCCACCCGACCAGCGACAGGTCTGCCCCAGCGATCCAGGACCAGAGACCAATGAGGCCAGCGGCAGCCAGGCCCGCGACCAAACCGATCCGGGTGCCGAAGGTGAGGGCCAGCAGGCTGATCGGGAAGACCAGCAAGATGAGCAGCGCGTCGCTGGTGTCGCCGACAAGGAGACGGGCAAGCAACACTCCGAGAAACATGGCCGCACTGGCCGCCACCGTGACTGTTGGCCGCTTGCGGAACCACGGCCCAGGCGCCCGCCGGGACGACACGTGTTGCGTGCTCACGGTCGTAGTGTCCCCCCGCAGCCAGCGGTTGCAGAGGTGCCCATGGTCCCGTGACGGGCCGGGAGTCATCAACGACTGCCCGCCAGGTCGAGCACGGCCACCCCAGCGAGCCGGCCCGTCGCCAGGTCGTTCAGGGCCACAGGTGCCTGGTCGAAGGGATAGGTGGTGATGCGCGGCCGGAGATGCAAGGTGGCGGCC
>CAYRLV010000054.1:0-15316 GCA_964425155.1 uncultured Ornithinicoccus sp.
GGTGAAGGTGGAGCCGTGCCCTTCCTCGCTCCACACGGTGACGTCCCCGCCGTGGTTGGCCGCGACGTGCTTGACGATGGCGAGCCCGAGCCCGGTGCCGCCGGTCGCTCGGGAGCGGGCCGCGTCGACCCGGTAGAAGCGCTCGAAGATGCGCCCCTGCTCGCTCGCCGGTATGCCGTGTCCCTGGTCGGTCACGGACACCTCCACCAATCCCTCGCGCGTGCGCACGGCGACGGTGACCGCGGTGCCCGGGTCCGAGTAGGAGATGGCGTTGGAGATCAGGTTGCGGATCGCGGTGGTGATCAGCGCGGCGTCGCCGAACACCCGCGGCGACGGGTCGTCGGTCGGGGTGATCCGCACCGTGGTGCCCCTGTCATCGGCGATGACCTGGGTGTGGTCCATGGCGTCCTCGGCCGCCGCGCGGACGTCGACCAGCTCGGGGTCGTGCAGGGTGTCGGCGACCTGGAGTCGGGACAGCTCCACGATCTCGGTGACCAGGGTGGCCAGTCGAGTGCTCTCGGTCTGCATCCGGGTCGCGAACCGGCCGACCGCCTCGGGATCGTCCCGGGCGTCCAGCACGGCCTCGGCCAGTAGCCCGAGTCCGCCGACAGGGGTCTTCAGCTCGTGGCTGACGTTGGCCACGAAGTCGCGGCGGACCTCCTCCAGCCGGCGGGCGTGGGTGCGGTCCTCGACGAGCAACAGCACGAAGGTGCTGCCGAGGGGAGCGATCCGTGCCGCGACGGTCAGCACCCCGGTGCCCAGCGGGCCCCGGGACAACTCCAGCTGCGCCTCGCGGATCTCCCCGTCGCGGCGGACCTGCCGGGCCAGGTCGAGCAACTCGGGGTGCACCAGTTCGCCGCCGCGGACCAGGCCGTGGGCGACTGCCGACGGGCTGGTCTTGACCACGGCGTCGGCCTGGTCGAGGACGATGGCGCTGGAGCGGAGCACCGCGAGCACGTCGGCCACGCCGGCGGGCAGGGGCGGCTCGGGGAACTCGTCGTCGGGCACCCGCCGACGCAGCCGGTCCGACCAGGTCACCGCGATGACCGCGAAGGCGCCGATGAGCACGCCGACGGCACCTCCGAGCACGGCGGCGGTCGTCGCGTCCACGCTGCCAGCGTACGGTGCGGCGGCGGTCGGACCCTCCCGCGACCACCCTCCTCGCCCGGTCGTCACCCGGCGTTCATCTGCCGTCCGGGGCGAGTTCACCCCGCCCTGCCACGCTCCCCCTGACCGGCCGCCTCGGCCGGCACGAGACAACGAGGGAAGCACGAACAGCATGCGTCAGGCATTCCACGAGGACCTCACCCGGATCTCCGAACAGCTCGTCGAGATGACCCGGCTCGCCCGGTCCGCGATCGCCCGGGCGACGACCGCCCTGCTCGACGCGGACGTCCACCTGGCCGAGTCGGTCATCGCGGCCGACGAGCGGCTGGACCGGATGCGGACGGAGCTGGACGACCTGTCCGTCGACCTGCTGGCCCGCCAGCAGCCGGTCGCCACCGACCTGCGGATGGTCGTGTCGGCGATGCAGATGAGCGCGGACATCGAGCGGATGGGCGACCTGGCCCGGCACGTGGCCAAGGTGGCCCGGCTGCGCTACCCGGAGTCCGTGGTGCCGCCGGTGCTGCGGTCCACGATCCTGCAGATGGGTCAGGCCGCCGAGCGTCTGGTCGCCGGGGCGGGCGCGGTGATCGCCGGGCGCGACCTCGAGTCGGCCGTGGCGCTCGACCGCGACGACGACGAGCTCGACCGGCTGCACCGCGAGGTCTTCGCGACCTTGCTGGACGACTCCTGGAAGCACGGCACCGAGGCCGCGGTCGACCTCACCCTGATCGGTCGCTACTACGAGCGGTTCGGTGACCACGCCGTCTCGGTCGCCCGGCGGGTGGTCTTCCTGGTCACGGGCGAGCGCGAACTCGACCCGGACAGCGTCGACGCCGCCGCCGTCTGAACGCCTCTCATCGACCCTGGTTCTTGACGGCTTCCGCGGCGGCCGCGGCGGCCTCGGGGTCGAGGTACTCCCCGCCGGCCACGAGCGGGCGCAGGTCGTCGTCCAGCCGGTAGACGAGCGGCATCCCCGTGGGCACGTTCAGCCCCGCGATGTCCTCGTCGCTGATCCCGTCCAGGTGCTTGATCAGGGCACGGAGGCTGTTGCCGTGGGCCACGACCGCGACCGTCTTGCCGGCCAGCAGGTCTGCGCTGATCTGGTTGTCCCAGTAGGGGAGCATCCGCGCCACGACGTCCTTGAGGCACTCGGTGTCCGGCATCGTGTCGCGCAGCCGGGTGTAGCGCGGGTCGTGGGCCTGGCTGAACTCGGCGTCGGCCGGGAGCGGTGGCGGCGGCACGTCGAACGACCGGCGCCACTGCATGAACTGTTCCTCGCCGTACTGCTCGAGCGTCTCCTTCTTGTTCTTGCCCTGCAGCGCGCCGTAGTGCCGCTCGTTGAGCCGCCACGAGCGGTGCACCGGGATCCAGTGCCGGTCACAGACGTCCATGGCGACGTTGGCCGTGGTGATCGCCCGTCGCAGCAGCGAGGTGTGCAGCTCGTCCGGGAGCAGCCCGGCGTCGCGCAGCTGCTGGCCGGACCCGACCGCCTCCTGCACGCCCTTCTCCGACAGGTCGACGTCGACCCAGCCCGTGAACAGGTTCTTGGCGTTCCAGGTGCTCTCCCCGTGCCTGATGAGGATCAGGGTGTGTGCGGAGTCGTGCGAGCGGTCAGTCGTCGTCATGGCCGCGAGTCTACGGCCGGGGTGGAGCCGGGCGACCGGGCAGTCAGTGGTCGCCCGCGTCGGCGTCCTCGAGCAGGTGCCGGAACGCCTCCAGGTTGCGGGTGGACTCGCCCCGGGAGACCCGCCAGGCCCACTCCTTCTTCATCGAGGACAGGAAGCCGAGTGCCAGCAACTCGTTGAACGCCCCGTCGGAGGCCTCGAGCACCGCGCCGAACAGCGCGTCGAGGTAGCCCTCGTCCACGGCGGCGAGGGGCACCCGTCCCTGCACGAAGACGTCGCCCGACGCGTCGATCGCGTAGGCCAGACCGGGCAGCCGCAGGTTGCGCCGCAAGAGGGACCGGTAGACCTCGAGGTGGTTCTCGTCCGGGTTGCGCACGACGAAGGCCGACACCGACAGGGACTGCTGCCCGACGACGACCGAGCAGACCGTCTGCAGCTTGCGTTCGCCGGGGAGGGTCACGACCAGCTCACCGTCGCGACCGCCGAGCTCCCACGCGATCCCGGCGCCGTCGAGGAACCGGCGCAGGACCTCGAGCACCGTGTCGGGAGTGGTCACGGGATCACCGCCGAGGGCACGCCGACCAACTCACGGGAGCCCGCGACGGGCGAGCTGTCGTGGGCGAGGCGAGCCTCCGCATACACCTCCAGCAGACGGTCGGTGGTGGCCTCCCAGCTGTAGCCCGCGGCGTGCTGGATACCGTTCTGGCCCAGAGCGTTTCGCCGATCAGGATCGAGCAGGAGACCCTCCAGCTCGCGTGACCAGTCGGCGACCCGGTGACCGTCGACCAGCACCCCACCGGGGCCGACGGCGGTCGGCAGGCCACCCACCGACGCGGCCAGCACGGGGGTGCCGCTCGCCTCCGCCTCCAGGGCGACGAGGCCGAACGACTCGTTGTGCGAGGGCACGGCGACCAGGTCGGCGGCGCGGTACCACTGCGCCAGCTCCGCGCGCGACACCGGTGGCACGAAGCGCACCTGCGACCGGACCCCCAGCTCGACGGCCAGCCGCTCGAGGCTGTCGGGATGCTCCAGACCCGCGCCGCTCGGACCACCCAGCACCGCCACGACCAGCCGGTCCCGCAGCTCGGGGCGCCGGTCGAGCAGGTCCGCAGCGGCCCGGAGCAGGAGGTCGGGGGCCTTGAGCGGCTGGATCCGGCCGACGAACAACGCGACGAGCGCGTCCTGCGGCAGCCCGACGGCGCCACGGGCGGCACCACGGTCGCCAGGGGTGAACCGCTCGAGGTCGACGCCCGGTGGCACGACGCGCACCGCGGCAGGATCGGCGTCATAGAGCTCCACCAGCTCGCGGGCCTCCTGGTCGGTGTTGGCCACCAGCCGGTCGGCCGCCTCGACGACCTGCGCCTCTCCGATCTGCCGACCCGGCGGCTCGGGGCTGTCGCCCTCGGCGAGACCGGCGTTCTTGACCAGCGCCATGGTGTGCATGCTGTGCACCAGCGGCACCCGCCACCGGTCGGCCGCCAGCCAACCGACCTGGCCGGACAGCCAGTAGTGCGAGTGGACCAGGTCGTACCAGCCCTCGGCGCGGGACGCCTCCGCGGTCATGATCCCGGCCGTGAACGCGCACAACTGCCCCGGAAGGTCCTGCTTGGACAGCCCTTCGAACGGTCCGGCGACGACATGCCGCACCTGGATCCCGGGCGCGAGCTCCACCTCGGGCTCGACGGATCCGGTGGTCGCCCGGGTGAAGATCTCGACCTGCACGCCGCGCCGGGCCAGCCGCCGCGCCGTCTCCAGCACGTAGACGTTCATGCCCCCGGCGTCCCCGGTGCCCGGTCGCGCCAGCGGCGAGGTGTGCACGCTGATCATGGCGACCCGACGGGGCAGCCCGGTGCGAGGCGGTCGCGCGGTCGCGGGGCTCGTCACCCGTCGAGTCTCGCACGTCGGGCGTGCCGCACCTCCTCCGGGCGACGCCGAGCGGCTCGGGTCAACCGTCGGGTGCGGCCGGGCCGACCCGGTGGACGCGGCTCAGTCGCGACGGGAGTAGTCGTCCTCGAGGCGCTCGATGTCCGACTCGTCGAAGTCGCCGAACGCGATCTCGAGCACCCGCTGAGGCTCACTGGTGCTGTTGGTCATCCGGTGTCGCATCCCCTGGCCGGCCCAGACCCGTTCACCGCGCTGCGCGGTCCACGCGCGCCCGTCGATCTCGACGTCGACCGGGCCGTCCAGCACCTGCCACATCTCCGCGCGGTGCTCGTGCGTCTGCAGCGAGAGCCGGTGCCCCGGCTGCACGGTGATGATCTTGACCGTCACCCGCTCGTTGGAGACGAACTGCTGGAACTCACCCCAGGGGCGCTCCGAGACGAACACGTCACCCGTGCGGTCCTTCATCAGTTCCCCGGTCCGTTCGGACATCGACATCGCTTTCCTCCGAGCGTTGTGGTGTCCTGCGATTGTGCCTCAGCCGGACGTGGCCGGGGTCAGGAATCGACCAATTCGGTCGCGGACCCGGCGCCGGTGCCGCCACAGCAAACCCCCGGGCGGCAGGACCTCGAGGTGGGAGTCCGGCACCAGCTCGGCGATCTCCTCGGCCACCGACACCGGGTGGGTCGGGTCGTCCTCCTGCGCCAGGACGAGGGTCGGAGCCGGTATGGCGCGCAGCGCCTCCCGGTCGTCCATCGCCACCGCACCGGGCAGGGCTCGGAGCGCCCGGGAGACGGGCGTCCCCACCAGCCGACGCGCCTGTCCGAGGCACCAGGTGCGGACGGCGGGTTCGGACTGCACCGCCGGCGGCTGGTCGCGCAGGAGCAGCTCGGCCATGCCCTCGACGTCTCGCTCGTCGGCGCGATCGGCCATCGCGACGAGCCGGTCCGTGGCGGCACCGGACCGCGGTCGGTCGAGCACTGCCGGGATGACCAGGACGAGACGCTCGAAGCGGTCGGGCGCACGCTCGAGCCAGTGGCAGAGCGCCCCGGCTCCCATGCTGACGCCGAGCGCCATGGTGGCGCCCACGTGGTCGGCGACCGCGCGCAGTTCGGTGGCCAGCGCGCCATACGTCCAGGGGGTCTCGGGGGCGGCGGAGGCGCCGTGACCGCGGAAGTGCAGGAAGGTGCGGCTCCCGCGGACGCCGGAGCCGAACGGTCGGGTGGTGTCGATGGATCCGGCGAGGCCGTGCGCGAAGACCGTTGCGGGCGAACCAGATCCGGTGGTGAGATATTCGATCGCGCCGTCGGGGGTCTCGAGCAGTGACGTGTGCGAGGCCGAGCCGAGGCTCACCAGGGGCCGTAGGGACCGCTGGACGAGGAGCCCCGTCCTCGCACCTGCTGCAGCGCCGGGCGGACGTCGGCGAGGTAGACGGCGGCGCCGACCACCGCCGCGATGCCGAGGAGGTTGAGCGGATTGGCGAAGAAGACGAAGCCGACGGCGGCACAGACCGCGACGATGGCCACCCAGAAGGTCTTGGTGCGCTTGCCCGCCGCGACGTAGGCACCCTTGGGGTGGCGCACGGCGTCGATGACGGCGAAGAGCTCGAGCGCCAACGCGGCCAGCCCGAGGATCATCGTGATGCCGACCTGCGCCTGGCCCAACAGGTACTCCATGGGTTCAGCCTACGTCGATCTCGCCCGGATCACCGACCGGACCGGGCTCAGGTGTCGACGACCAGCGTGAACGGGCCGTCGTTGACCAGCGACACCTCCATCGCGGCGCCGAACCGTCCGGTCGCCACCTCGAGGCCGCGACCGCGCAGGTCGTCGACCACCGCGTCCACGAGGGGTTCGGCCACCGGTCCGGGCGCGGCGGCGCTCCACGAGGGGCGCCGGCCCTTCCGGGTGTCGGCGTAGAGGGTGAACTGGCTGACCACCAGCACGGGTGCGCCGGTGTCGCTCACCGACTGCTCGTCGCGGAGGATCCGCAGCTCGGCGATCTTGCGCGCCATCCGGGCCACCTGGTCGGGGCCGTCGTCATGGGTCGCGGCGACCAGGGCGAGCAGGCCCGGCCGGTCGATGGCGCCGACGACCTCGCCGTCGACGCGGACGTCGGCGCGGGTGACCCGTTGCAGCACCGCGCGCACGGCTCAGAACCCCACGGCGCGGACGGCACCGACCGGCGCGCCGTGACCCAGCACGGGCTTCTCGGCCAGCTCGGTGAGGACGTCGTCGGTCCGCCCGAGGGCACGCAGGGCGGCCGCGACGACAACCGGCCGCGCACGCGCGCCGCCGTCGGCGATCTTGACCGCGAGGCACCGCCCGTCCGCGAGGCCGACCGCCTGCACGGCCTCGGCGCCGTCCTTGGCAAGCAGCCCGGGGACCCCACGGATCAGCGCGGTCACGTCGCGCCGGGTGCCGCCGAGCCACTCCGGATGGGCGCGGATGGCGTCCCGAACCCTGGCCTCCGGGGTGCCGTGGGACGCGGAGGCCAGCCGGCCGAACGCGCGGGCCAGGCCGACCGTCGACACGGCCATGACCGGGGCACCACACCCGTCCACGCCGGTCGTGGCGACCGGTTCTCCGGCCAGGTCGGCGATGGTCTCCGCGACGGCCACCTGCAGGGGATGGTCCGGGTCGCGGTACGAGGCGGTGTCCCAGCCGTTCGCCACGCAGGTCGCGAGCATCCCGGCGTGCTTGCCGGAACAGTCCGCCGCGAGCGACGACGCCGGGCGGCCCGCGGCGACCCACGCGTCGCGCTCCTGCTCGTCGAGGGGCAACGCCGGCGTGTTCTGCAGGTCGTCCTCGGTGAGTCCGGCGCCGGCCAGGATGCGGCGGGCGCCGTCGAGGTGGAAGTGCTCGCCGGAGTGGCTCGAGCACACCAGCGCGAGCAGCTCCCCGTCGAGATCGAGCCCGCACCGCAGCATGGCCAGGGCCTGGAGCGGCTTGTTGGCCGACCTCGGGAAGATCGGTGCGTGGACGTCGCCCCGGGCCATGAGCAGCGTGCCGTCGGGGCCCAACGCGGCCACCATGCCGCGGTGGACCGACTCGACGAAGCCCGAGCGCACCACCTCGGCGACGGGGACGGTGGGCTCGGCGGCGGTCGGCGGTGAGGTCACCCCCGCACCTTAGGGCGCCGGCCCGGCCCGCCCGTGCTCACCCCGGGCCGCTTTGCTCACCCCGGGCCGCTCGCGCGGGGTGCGCCAGCGGCCGTGAGTGAGCACGGGCCGACACGGCGAGGCACGGGCACCGTGGGGTGCCCGTGCCCGTATGCCGTGTGGTCAGTTGCTCGACGTGCTCGCCTTGCGCGCGGTGCGCTTGCGCGCCGTGCCCGACGTGCGCGTCGTGCCGGTCTTGGCCGCCGCGGACTTGGTCGCGCGGGTGGCCTGGGTGGCCGTCTTGCGGGTGCTGGTCGCGGTCGCCTTGGTGGCGCGCTTGGTCGAGGCCGCGCGCTTGCTGGCGGTCGTGGCCGTGCGCCGCGCCGAGGCGCGGGTGCGGGTGGCCGCCTCCTTGACCTCCTCGGTCTCCGCGGTGACGTCGTCCGCGGCGGAGGTCAGCAGCGACTCGACCTCGTGCCGACCGGTGGTGAGGGTCGACTTGGCTGCCCGCTGGGTGTCCTCGGCGGCCTTGCGGACCGTGGTGACGGCACCCTTGCCCTGGGCCACGGCCGACTGGGCCTGGTCCAGCAGGTCCTGGGTGGCCTTCTGGGTGCGGATGCGGTCGACCAGGCCGTGGCCGCGCTCGGCGAGGCCCTCGTAGGACTCCTGCGCCTGCCCGGCCAGCACCAGCGTGCGGTTCAGCACGAGTGCCGGCACCTGCTGGGCCTGGTCGACCAGCTGTCCGACGGTCTGCTCGGCCTGCTTCTGCAGTGCCTCCGGGGTCAGGTCGGCCCGACGGGCCAGGGCCCGCTCCCGCACCGCGCGCAGCTTCTCGGCGGCCAGGTCGGTCACGCCGGCGACGGCGTAGACGGGGGTGGCGTCCTTGACGGACGTGGTGAGGTCCTTGGTGAACTCGGTGATGAAGGTCATGGCGTGCTCCTTGGGGTTGGGTCAGTGCTGGTTCGGTGCTGGGGTCAGAGGTCTCGGACGTGGTGCGGTCACGGGACGTCGGGGTCAGAGGTGTCGGCGCCGGACGCCTTCTTCGCCGGCGCGGTGCGCTTCGTGGCGGCGCGCGTGGTCGACCCCCTCCTGGTCGCCGGCCGGTCCGCCGAGGTGCCCGGGCGTGCCCGGGTCGACGTCGTGCTGGTGGAGGACGGGGCCCCGGATGACGTCGCGGACGAGGGCTCGGCCGACTCGGGCTGCTCGGGCGCCTCGGGCTGCTCGGCGTCGTCGCCGACCAGCGACGCGTACACGTCCAGCAGCACCCGTCGTTGCCGATCGGTCAGCCGGGGGTCGGCCAGGATGGCGGCCGGCACGTCGGGCTGGTGTCCCGCGCCGGACTCGGCCCGCTCCTCCAGGATCCCGGCGCGCACGTAGAGCGTCTCGGCGGAGATGCGCAGCCCCTTGGCCAGCTGCTGGAGGATCTCGGCGCTCGGCTTCTTCAGGCCACGCTCGATCTGGGACAGGTAGGGGTTGCTGATCCCGGCCACGTCGGCCAGCTGGCGCAGGGACAGCCGGGCCGCCTGCCGCTGCTCGCGCAGATAGGCACCGAGGTCGGGGACCGGGAGCGGGTTCATGGCTCCATTGTGCTTGCTCTAGTTAGCAGTTTGCAAACTCAGCAAGCGTGACCTGGCCCACGCGGCCACCCGCCCCTCGACGACCGGCACAGTTCGCGACGAGTGACACAGCTCCAGGTGTGCCGCTCGTCGGGAACTGTGCCCCTCGTGGGGTTCGGCCCCGACCCGGCCGACCCGGGCCGGGTCGTGCCCTCAGCGCCCGACGATCTCCGTCTGGCCGGCAGCGATCCCGTCGACGACCAGCTCGACGTCGAGCGGGGTGTTGCGCTTGATCACCGCGAGCGCGATCGGGCCGTCCTCGAAGTGCCGGGCGGCGGAGGTGACGCGGCCGACCACCCGCTCCCCCGCATACAGGTCCGCTCCGGGGTCGGGCAGCACGTGGCCGGAGCCGTCCAGGTCCAAGAAGACCAGCCTCCGGGGCGGCCGGCCGAGGTTGTGCACGCGGGCGATCGTCTCCTGCCCGCGGTAGCACCCCTTGTGCAGGTGCACGGCGGTGCGCAACCAGTCCAGCTCGTGCGGGATCGTGCGGTGGTCGGTCTCCAGCCCGAGCCGGGGGCGCCAGGCGGCCACCCGCAGCGCCTCGGCGGCCCAGGTGCCGGCCAACGGACGGTCACCGAGCCGCGCCTCGAGCTCGTCGCGCGGCACGAGCACCTCGCGCCACTCCCGCTCGCGGCCCGGGTGCTCCTCCACCGAGCTGTATGACGTGGTGTCACCCACGAGGTCCGGCCACGGATCCGACCACGCGAGCGGCTCACCGTCCACGGACTCGGCGCGCACCGGTTCGCCGAGGACGGCGTGCCGCGAGGTGACGTCCTCGATCTCGACCCGCAGCATGAACCGCATCGAGTTCAGCCAGGTGACGAGGGCCGGAGCGGTGCCCGGCTCGACGGAGATCCAGGTGGTCTCGCCGTCGTCCACCACGTGCAGGTCGTGCTCGATGTGCCCCTTCGGGGAGAGCACGAGGGACTCGGCGGACGTCCGGGGTGCGAGGTCGCTGAGGTGCTGGGTGGTCATCGAGTGCAGCCACGAGAGCCGGTCCGGCCCGGTGACGGTGACCACGCCGCGGTGGGACAGGTCGACCACCGCGAGGCCCTCGCCGAGCAGCCGCTGCTCGCGCAGCGGGTCGCCGTAGTGCGCGGCCACTCCCGCGTCGGCGCCCTCCGCGGCGACGGCCCCCGGCCGGTCCAGCAGGGGGCTGCGCGGGACCTCGGCCCGCTCGGCGGGGGCCGGCGCGCTCGGGTCGGCCGGCGTCTGGGACACGGTGTGGGACAACTGCACCCTCCGTCCGGACGGTCACCGTGCTCGCTCGGTGCAACGACCGCAGGCAGCGGTCGCGGCGAGCACGAACTCCCCCTCAGCCTACGTCGGTCACGCCAGCCGGCGCGCGCGGCACTGCGACAGCGCGACATCCGGTGAGCCCGGGCCGCGAGACTCGTGGGCCATGGCCTCGGGGACCGAGGCGATTTCGTCGCGCCCGTCGCACGACCCTTCGCCACCAGGCAGGGTCAGGGCAAGGCAGGATCAGGCGACGCGCTTGAGCTGCGCGGACACGTGGCTGGTCATCGGCTGACCCATCGCGCTCATGTCCATCACCCACATCAGGTCGGAGTCGACCAGCCCGTAGAGGCGCTGGGCCGCGGAGTAGTCCTTGGCCCGCGGGCTGCGCAGCACCCCGTCGGTCTGCAGCTCGATCTTGGCCGGCTCGACCCGGCCGTAGTAGAGCTCGACGATGCCGGTCGGGTGCGAGAGCACCAGCTCGACCTCCCCGTCCGGCGCCGGCCGCCAGAAGCCCAGCTCGGTCGCGAGCGGACGCACCTGGTGGCCCTGCTCGTCGAGCAGCCAGCTGCGGCTCTGCCACTCGAGGAACGGGCGCCCGTCGTGGCTGACGACGATCTCCTGCCCGAAGTTGGCCGACTCGATGGTGGGATAACCCACCACGCCCGCACCCTCCCACCGGCCGATCAGCCAGGCGAGCGGCGCCAGCTCGCGCGGCAGGTCGGCGTCGAGCTCGAACGGCATCAGCGGACGCTGCGGACGAGGCGGTAGACGACGTAGCCGGCGAACCACACGACGATCAGTGCGGTGATCACCAGGAGGGTAGTGAAGAACGCTTCCACGTGGGCGATCGTAACCTGAGCCCATGGCAGACTCCGAGCGGCCGTTGGTCATCAAGCTCACCCACGGGGTGGAAGCCCCCGAGCGACTCTCCCAGGCGTGGACCGTGGCGGCCACCGCCGTGGCCAGCGGGGCAGCGGTGAGCCTGTGGCTCACCGGTGAGGCCGTGTGGCTGGCCGTGGCCGGTCACGCCGAGGAGTTCGAGTTGCCGCACAGCGCTCCGCTGGCGCAGCTGCGTGACGCCGTGCTGGCCGGTGGCCGGGTGACGGTGTGCACGCAGTGCGCGGCGCGGCGCGACCTGTCGGAGGAGGACCTGCTGCCCGGCGCGCAGATCCGCGGCTCGGCCGCGTTCGTCGAGGAAGTCCTCCGTCCCGACGCCCAGGCCCTCGTCTACTGATCCGCCCCGGAGCGTCCTGCGCCACGGCCGCCGGGGGCACCCACCTCGCAGGACGTCGGGGCGGTCAGAGCGGGAAGGCGCGTTGCACCACGACGACCAGCACGCCGCAGAGCAGCACGGAGGCCGCGCCCGACACCAGCTGGGCGCGGTGCCCGGCGAGGGTGGGCAGCGCGGCGAGCACCCGCCGTATGGCGTGGGAGACGCCCGCGGCGGCGACACCGAGCACGAGCGTGGCCGGCCAGTCGAGGTCGCCCCGCTGACCGACGAGCAGCGCCGCCACCGCGCCGAGCGCCAGCCCGATCGGCAGCGTCCACACCTGCAGCGGCCTCGCCCGCCCGAGCAGCTCGACGAGCGCGGCGACGGACGCGGCCGCCATCCCCACGGTGAGCAGCCAGGCGCCGTGCGGCAGCCGGGGCAGGGCGATCAGGCACGCCCCCGAGGTGATCACCGCGACCCCCGCGACCGTCCCGGCGACCGACTCGACCAGGCGAGGGCGGCCGTCTCGGCGTAGCAGCTGGTGCACGAAGGACACCAGGACGCTGCCCGCGGCCGCGACGGCGAGCAGCTCGAGGTGCGGCTCCTCGGTGGAGCGCCATACCGCCAGCACGCAGGCCGCGGTCGCCACGACGAGCACGACGCTGGTCCCCCGCGGACTCGGCAGCGACCACGTGCCCGGCCAGCCCCAGGCCAGCACGAGCCCGGCCAGGGCCACCGCGGCGCTGAGCAGGTCGGCGTCCGCGTGCCCCGTGACGGTGACCAGTCCGGCCGCGACCACGGTCGACACCGCCACGAGCACGGGGTGGAGCACCGTCGGCTCCGGCCCGCTGGTGGTCTCCTCGGGAGTCGCCGGACCGTCCTCCGGTGCGGGCGTGGGCGACTCGGTCACGGATCGCATCCTCGCATCACCCGCCGGCGAAGGGCGGGAGCACCTCCACCTGCGCACCGGGGGTGAGGGCCGTCTCCGGACCGGCGGACCGACCCTCCACGAGCACGGTGGCCACCTCGACCACCGGGGCCAGCTCCGGGTGGGCGGACACCGCCGCGGCGAGGACCTCCGCCACGGTGGAGCCGGCCAGCTCCTCGCCGTCGGTGCCGGCCGCCGCCTTGGCGGCGGCCCAGTAGCGCACCACGACCCTCGCCGTGGCGGGGTCGGTGTGCTCGGGAGTGGTCGTCATACGGGCTCGTCCTCCAAGGGTGCTGCTCGGGCGACCGGCGTCCGGTGCGGCGGTGCGTGCGCGTTCCACGGAGCGGAAGGGCCGCAGCGGCCGGTGCCACTCCCACTATCCTGCATGGAGTGGCCCGACTCCTGCTGCTCGCCCAGCCACCGGAGTCCAGCGCGGAGGTCCTGCCCGCGCTGGCGCTGCTCGGGCACCAGGTGCGGATCTGCCCTCCGGAGCCGGCCGCCCTGGTCGATGGTCCGGACGCGGACGTCGTGCTCGTCGACGGTCGCCGCGAGCTCGGCGCCAGCAAGTCCCTCTGCCGGATGCTCCGGGCGACCGGCGTGCCCGCGCCGCTCCTGGTGGTGCTCACGGAGGGAGGCCTCACGGCGCTGACCGCGGAGTGGCAGGTCGACGACGTCGTCCTGGACACGGCAGGGCCGGCCGAGGTCGAGGCCCGGCTGCGGCTCGCCCTCTCGCGGGCCGAGTCCGCGCCCGAGGAGACCGGCGGGCCGATCACCAACGGCGACCTGGTCATCGACGAGGCCGCCTACTCGGTGCGGCTGCGCGGGGCCTCGCTCGACCTCACCTACAAGGAGTTCGAGCTGCTGAAGCACCTGGCGCAGCACCCCGGGCGGGTGTTCACCCGGGCCCAGCTGCTCCAGGAGGTCTGGGGCTACGACTACTTCGGCGGCACCCGCACGGTCGACGTGCACGTCCGCCGGCTGCGGGCCAAGCTCGGGCCCGAGCACGAGGGGCTGATCGGCACGGTGCGCAACGTGGGCTACCGGTTCGTGCCGGGCGACCAGCGCGAGCGGCCCGGCGTCGTCGTGCCGGAGTGACCCGCCGGCGCACCCCCCACCGACCGACACCGCCGCCGGTGGCGTGTCGCGCCCGAGGCCGGGCGGACACGCCACCGACGAGGTGGTCAGTGCGGGTTACTGCTTGGTGATCCGGTCCAGCGGGCCGGGGGTGTAGGGCGACACGGTCGGCAGGTAGGCCGCGAAGCCGTCGATGTCCAGACCGCCGAAGTAGCGGTCCGTGCCGGTGGCGAAGGTCGGGAACCCGTCACCGCCGTCGGCCAGGAAGTTGTTCGTGACGATCCGGTAGGTCCGGCTGGTGTCGTCCGGGACGACCTCGCCGCCCACCTTCACGCTGCCCGGCACCACCTGGCGGGAGGTGTCGTCACCCGTCCAGGCGTAGGTGAAGCCCTCCGAGACCTGCAGGATCTTCGGGTCGCTGGCGCTGTTCTTCCCGGTCCACTGCTGCTCGAGCAGGTCGTAGATGTCCGCTCCGGTGAGGTCCATCGAGACCAGGTAGTTGTTGAACGGCTGGACCGTGAACGCCTCCTGGTAGGTGACCACGCCCGGCGCCTCCTGCCCGGTCGGGGCGTAGGTGAGGTCGGCCCGGATGCCACCGGGGTTCATGAACGCGACCACCGGGGTCTTGCCGTTCGTCACCACCGAGGGATCGGCCAGCTGGGCGTCCGCGATGAGGTCGCCGAGCTGCGACTCCCCGGCCTCGTTCTGCTCCCGCGTCACGTCCGTGCTGATGCTGCCGAGCTCCTTGTTCGCGATCGGCGCCACGAGCTCCTTGTAGGTGTCGATCAGCCGGGTGAGGTCGCGCGCCTTGGGGACGTCCCGGGTGACGATCATGTTGCTGCCCTCGACCGAGCTGCGCACGATGTCCTTGGTGCGCCGGTCGTAGGTCAGGTTGGTCTCGGTGTAGAGCCGGCCGAACGACGACGCCGAGGTGACCAGCCGCGACTGGCCGGCCGGGTCGGGCACGTTGCAGACGTAGGGCTCGTGCGTGTGCCCGGAGACGACCATGTCGATCTCGGGTGAGAGGTTGGCCGCGATCGGCAGGATCGGCGAGTCGGGGCTGAGGCTGCCGCCGCCCTGGCAGGCGTAGTCGTAGGTCGGGTCCACCGGATAGGTCTTGCCGTCCGGTCCGGTCCACTGCTGCTCGGCCGGGAAGCCACCCTGGTGCACCAGGACGACGATCGCGTTGACCCCCTTGCGCCGGAGCACCGGCACCAGGGCGTTGGCCGTCTCCACCTCGTCGGTGAACTGCAGGCCCTCGACGCCCGACTTGGTGACGATGTTGGGAGTGTCCTCGAGGGTCATCCCGATGAAGCCGATCTTGGCTCCGTGGACCTTCTTGATGGCGTAGGGCGCGAGGATCGTCTTGCCCGTGGCCTCGACCTTGACGTTGGCCGCGAGGATGTCGAAGTCGGCGCCTTCGAACGTTCCTGCGGCACAGGAGTTCTGGTTGTTCTCCCCGTCCCCGTCGTCGATGCAGCCGCCGTACTGCAGGCGCTGCAGCTCCTTGTAGCCCTCGTCGAACTCGTGGTTGCC
>CAYRLV010000055.1:0-15117 GCA_964425155.1 uncultured Ornithinicoccus sp.
TCCTCGATGCCGACCCGGAGACCCTCCGCACGCGCATCGACGCCGACCCGGAGGGCCGCGGCATCCGGCGTTGGCGCCACGACCACGTCGATACCTACGCCGCAGCGCGAGAATGGTTGCTGGGTGCCGCCGACCTCGTCGTGGACACGGTCACCCTGTCCGCGTCGCAGGCGGCCGCGGCCATCCTCGCCCGGCTCGACGTGGTCGCCGTGAGCGACTGACCGGCCGGTCGAACGGGCACCTGCCGTAGGCTCGCTGCGATGACCTCCTCCACCGCCGCCGTCACCGCGGACCTCGCCCCCACGGGCACGCTCCGCGCCGCGGTCAACCTGGGCAATCCGGTGCTCGCGCAAGGCAGTCCGGAAGCACCGGCAGGCGTCACCGTCGACCTGGCCACCGAGCTGGGCGAACAGTTGGGTGTCCCGGTGCAGTTCATCTGCGTCGACGCCGCGCGACTGTCCGTCGACGCCCTGACCTCGGGTTCCGCCGACATCGCGTTCCTCGCCATCGAGCCGGCCCGCGAGGCGGAGCTGGCGTTCACCCAGCCCTACGTGCTGATCGAGGGCGTGTATGTCGTGCCGGGCGCCTCGAGCATCGCCGGCCCGGCGGACCTCGACCGGCCGGGGGTGCGGGTCGGGGTCAAGCGCGGCTCGGCCTACGACCTGTTCCTCTCGCGCACGCTGCAACACGCCACGGTGGTGCGTGGTGATGAGGGTGTCGACGTGTTCCGCGCCGAGGGGCTGGAGGCGGGCGCGGGCATCAGGCAACCGGTCACGTCATACGTGCAGGAGCATCCGGAGCTGCGGGTGGTGGAGGAGCCCTTCATGCAGATCCGGCAGGCGGTGGCGACCACGCGCGACCGGCGTCCGGAGACCGTGGCGTTCCTGGGTGGGTTCGTGGCCGACCTGCTCGCCAGCGGGTTCGTGGTCGATGCCCTGCGCCGCTCCGGGCAGCCCGCCGACGTCGCCGCGCCACTGCGATGAACCACGACCTGGCAGCGGAGGACGCCTACCTCGCCACGCCGGAGCGCCCCTGTGGGACGGGCGTGCTCGTCCTGCACGGCTCCAGCGGTCGGCTGGAGCGGGACCGTGCCGACCTCTTCGCGGCCGCGGGAGCGCATGCGCTGGCGATCCGCTGGTTCGGCGGGATCGGCCAGGAGCAGGCGCCCTGCGACGTGCCGCTCGAGCGCTTCTTCGCCGCGCTGGACCGGCTGGCTCCGGTCTGCGACCGCCTCGCGGTGCTGGGCCTGTCGTTCGGCGCGGAGGCGGCGCTGCTCACCGCGGCGCACGACGAGCGGGTCGAGGCGACCGTCGCGTTCGCCCCGAGCCCGGTGGCCTGGGCGGGCTTCGACGGCGACCGGATGTCATCGCACTGGACGCTCGCCGGGGACCCGGTGCCCTTCGTCCCGTTCGTCGACGACTGGGAGCCCGACGGCGAGCCGCCGGCTTTCCGCGGCCTGTATGCGGCGAGTCTCGCCGCCGATCCGCGGCGCAGCGCCGAGGCCGCCATCCCGGTGGAGCGGATCCGGGGCGACGTCGTGCTGGTCGGGGGAGAGGACGACCAGGTCTGGCCGGGGGCCGACTTCGCCCGGCTGGTGGCGCAGCGCCGCCAGGAGCACGGGTTGGCCACGACGGTGGTCACTCACACCGAGGCCGGCCATCGCGTCGTCCTCCCCGGTGAGGAGCCGGCGACCGGCGGGATGTCGCTCGCGCGCGGTGGCACGCCCGAGGCGGACCGTGAACTCGGCCTGCTGGCCTGGCCGCACCTGGTGCGGGCGATGCACCTCCAGTGAGCGGCGCCTGACCACTGCCCGAGAGCAGGCTTCGTAAATAATCGCGCCCGGGCTGTAACGCCGGGGCCCTCGTGTGCGATGCTTCAGGGGACGAGGCGCCTCTCGGACCCCCGAGCGAGAGGCGCCTCGTCCTCTTTGTGCGGCCCTGACCTGCGACGACGAGGCAGAGCCGATGCTTCGGCCGGCGACCAGACCGGGACACCCGCGGCTCTTTCGGTCACCTCCGGCGACAAGAACCTCAGCCAGTTTTCGGTCCCTTCCCGTTGACAGGGGTACATCGTTAGTACATGCTCGATATATTCGTCAGGAGGGCGCATGCTGCCGGTTGCGAACACCAAGGCCGACCGGGCCTACGCGACACTTCGCCGCGCCATCGTGACGGGCCGGATTCCGGCGGGGACCCCGTTGGAGGAATCGGAGCTCGAGGAACTGGCCGGCGCGGGCCGTACTCCGGTGCGTGAGTCGTTGAAGAGGCTGGCGCAGGACCAGTTCGTGCTGTGGCCCGCTCGCAAGACCCCGTATGTCCGGGACATGTCGGTGTCGGACGTGCAGAGTCTCTACGAGTCGCGCATGCTGATGGAGGTGCCGGCTGCGCGCATGGCCGCTGCTCGGGCGACGGACAGGCAGTTGCAGGACATGCAGCTCCGAGGCGACGAACTGTGTGAGGCGGCGAGGCGTGGAGACGTCTACGAGAGCATCGAGGCCGACCACGCGTTGCACATCGCGATCACCAAGGGCTCGAACAACAGGTTCCTGACCGAAGCAGTCGACCGACTCAACTGTGGATCACTCCGCCTGTGGTACGTCGCTCATGAGCGTCTCGGACTGGAAGAGGTCCCCGAAGACCACACCCGGATCATCGATGCGCTCCGTGCTCGCGACGCGGATCGGGCGGAGCAGGCCGTGAGGGATCACATCCAGAAATCCTTCGATCGGCAGCTGCAGGTGAATTTCACCGGACCCCAGTCGTTGAGCCTCGTCGGATTGAAGATCAACCCGTAACCACTCCACCTGAAGGAGAAGGCTAGAAATGCGTCCAATTCTCGCGGCGGTACCCAAGACCCGTTTCGTCTTGACGACAACCCTCGTGGCGTCCCTGGGGGTCGGGCTGGCCGCATGTGGAGGGGGTGATGGCGGTTCGTCCGGCGACACCACGACGATCTCCCTGATGGGCTACTCGGGCGTCGTACAGGACAACTACACCAAGGCTGTCGTCGAGCCCTTCATGAAGGCCCACCCGGACATCAAGGTCGAGTACGTGCCGGGCGACTCGGCGGCGACCATGCTCGGAACCCTCCGCAGCCAGAAGAGCAGCCCGAGTACCGACGTGGCCATCTTCGACATCTCCGTGGCGAACACCGGCAACAAGGAGGGCATCTTCCAGCCGTTGGATCCCAAGCTGGTGCCGAACATGAAGGACGTGGCCAAGCGTGGTCAGGTCGAGGGGAACTACGGCCCGGCTGTCACCTTCGACAACCTGGTCCTGCTCTACAACAAGAAGAAGATCTCCAAAGCCCCGACGAGCTGGAACGACCTGTGGGACCCGAAGTACTCGGACCAGGTCGTGATCGACGCGGCCCCGGACCTCCAGGGGCTGAGTCTGATGGTGATCATCAACAAGATGCTCGGCGCCGACTACAAGAAGACCATCGATCCAGCCGTCAACAAGCTCGCCGAGTTGGCTCCGCACGTGCAGTCCTGGAAGCCGAACCCGGACCCCTACACGATGATCGAGAACGGCTCAGCCAGCATCGGGATTGGTTGGAACGCGCGCGCCCAGTACTACGCCGACCAGTCCAACGGTCGCCTGGGAGTTGTGATCCCCAAGGAAGGCAGCGTCTTCCAGACGAACTCCGTGAACCTCGTCAAGGATGCGCCCAACGCGGAGGCTGCCCAGACCTTCATCAACTACGCGCTGAGCCCCAAGGCGCAGGCGGCGTTCACGGACCAGATGTTCTACGCGCCCACCAACACCAAGGCCAACGCCAAGGTGAGCAAGGCGGCCAAGTCCAGGACGGCGACCACGCCGGAGCGGTTGTCCAAGATCATTGACGTCGATTGGAACTACATTGCAGCCCACAACGACGACTGGACCCAGATCTGGCAGCGCAAGATCCTCTCGAAGTGACATGAGCGTGGAGGAAACCTCGGCAGGTGGCGGTTCTGTTCATTTGAGTCTCCTGGACCTGACGAAGGTCTATCCAGGGGAGAGCAAAGCGGCCGTCGACGGTGTCTCGTTGTCGCTCGAGCAGGGGAAGCTCTTGGCGCTGCTGGGTCCATCCGGCTGCGGCAAGACCACGACCCTGCGGATGATCGCCGGTCTCATCGAGACCTCCGGCGGTCGCGTCGAGGTCGACGGACAGGACCTCACGCACGTGGCGGTGCATCGTCGGAACATGGGCATGGTCTTCCAGTCCTACGCACTGTTCCCGCACCTGGACGTGGCCAAGAACGTCGCGTTCGGACTCGAGATGCGCAAGCGGCCGAAGGCGGAGCGAGCTCGACTCGTCGAGCAGGCCCTCGACATGGTGCAACTCGGCCATCTCGCGAAGCGGCGCGTGAAGGCGCTGTCCGGCGGGCAGCAGCAGCGGATCGCGTTGGCTCGCGCGCTGGTCGTGGAGCCCTCGGTTCTGCTTCTCGACGAACCTTTGTCCAACCTGGACGCCAAGCTTCGTGAGGCGATGCGCGCCGAGATCCGGTCCATCGTGCACCGACTCGGTGTGACCACCGTCTTCGTCACCCATGACCAGGACGAGGCGCTCTCGATGGCCGACGTGATCGCGGTGATGAGCGAGGGCCGGGTCGAGCAGGTAGGCACACCCGAGGAGATCTACCAGTCGCCCAGTAACAGGTTCGTGGCGGACTTCATCGGCCGCGCAAACCTGCTCCATGGGGCCATCGTGGACGCCGGGTCCGGCCAAGCGGTTGTTGAGATCCCGCACGTCGGGAAGTTCACGGCTTCGCACGCCCTGGACGACCTGAAGAGTGGTGACGAGGTCACCGTCCTGATCCGGCCGCACCACATCAGGCTCGGTGAGCCGTTCGCCGGGGTGGAGCAGTCGGTCTCGGGGCTCGTGACCGACGTCGCCTACACCGGCGACATGGTCACCTACACCGTGAAGGTAGGGGAGTTGAGCCTGGCGTCCGAGTCGCTGACCGGGGCAACCTCCGCCGTTCACGAGGTGGGCGACGAAGTCTCGATGTCCTGGACGGAGCGTGACGCACTGGTCCTGCCCGAGAGTGGCGCGGACCGGCGCGAGTCACCGGACTGACGGTGGGCCAGGCGCAGCAGCTCGAATTCACCAACGTAGAAGGGGATCTCCATCACCATGTCCATCGTCATCAACGCGCACGCGCCCGCCCTGCCGTCCGGTTTCGTCGACCGTGTGTCGAAGGTCGAGCCCCCCACCTTCGGGCACTTCCTCGAGGAGGGGTTCTGCGACACCGGAATCCGCCGACTGGCTGGGACGGGCTCGTTCGTCGGCCGGGCCGTGACGGTGCGAATCACGGCGACCGACTCCACGCTGGTCCACAAGGTCACGGGCATGCTGGAGCCGGGTGACGTCCTGGTCGTCGACACCGGCGGTGACCTCAAGCACGCCCCCGTGGGCGGCGTCGTGAGCAACGCCATCGCCGCATCGGGTGCCCTGGGGGTCGTCATTGACGGGGTGTGCACGGACCGCTCGACACTCGAGGCCTCGGGGCTCCAGGTCTACGCCCGCGGCACCTCGGTGCTCACCACGAAGCTGCACGGCATCGACGCGGGAGGGATCAACGTGCCCGTCCAGTGCGGCGGCGTGACAGTGTCGCCGGGCGACGCCGTCATCGGCGACGAGAACGGCGTCCTGATCTCTGCGCCCTCCGCGATCGAAGGTGTCTTCGCCGCCGCCCAGCAGTCCGACGAGTCCGAGCCGGCTCTGCTCGAACGTCTGCGGGCCGGCGACAAGCTGCCTGCCATGAGCGCGGCGGACTCGCTGCTGGCCAAACTCGGGGTCGCGGGGTGACCTCATGACCGCGGCAGTCGCGACGCCAGACGCGCCAGGCACCAAGCGTCGACGCAATCCCATCACCCTCTGGCTGTTGATTCCGGGGCTCATCGGTCTCGGGGTCTCGTTCATCGCTCCACTGGTGTGGGTGGCGAGGATGTCGCTCAACCGCGGCGGTGGAGCGGGCGTCATCGTGCACACGCTCTCGTTGGGCACCTACCAGGAGATGCTGACCGACAGCTTCACCTGGCAATTGACGCTGAACACCCTCAAGCTCGGTCTCATCGTGACGGTGCTGACCTTGATCGTGTCGTACCCGATCGGGCTCTTCCTGATGCGGACGACCTCCAGGTTCCGGGGCGTCCTGCTCGCGCTGGCGGTCGCGCCGCTGCTGACCAGTCAGGTCGTGCGCACGTATGGATGGCTGGTCCTCTTGGGCAACGACGGCGTCGTCAACGGGACGCTGGAGTCCCTGGGCCTCATCGGAGCGCCCATCCGACTGTCCAACGGCTACACGGGCGTGGTCATCGCCCTGGTGGAGATCCTCATGCCGTACGCCATCCTCGTGATGGTCTCCGGCTTCGGTTCGGTTTCTCAGGAGCTCGAGCAAGCAGCCGCATCACTGGGTGCCAACCGGTTCCGCACCTTCTGGCGGGTCACATTGCCGCTGTCCCTGCCCGGAGTCCTCACTGCGGGCCTGCTCGTGTTCGTGCTGACGATCAGTTCCTTCGTCACGCCTCAACTGGTGGGAGGCGGCCGCGTGTTCGTCCTGGCCACGGAGATCTACAACCAGGCCAAACAGACGCTGAACTGGCCGGAGGCCTCGGCCCTGTCCATTCTGCTCCTGGTGATGTTCTCCATCGTCATCGCCATCTACCTTCGAGCCATCAAGCGCTTCGAGTTGTGAGGAGATCATGACCTCGACAGCCACGCCCACACCCTCGGGCACGACGACCTCGGTGCCGCGCCCGTCGAACCGGGGAGGGTGGTTGCCACGGTTTCTGTGGCGGCTGCTCATCTTCGTTCTGTACCTCTTCCTGCTCGCGCCCGTCCTCATGGTCGTCGTCATGTCCTTCAACGGACAGTCGTACCTGGGATTTCCACCGGAGAGTCTTTCGCTCAAGTGGTACGGACAACTGACCCAGAACGATCAGTTCGTCACCGGGTTCAAGGTGAGCGTCATCGTGGCCTTCTTCGCGAGCCTGACTGCGACGGCGATCGGGGTTCCGGCAGCTCTGGCGCTGACGAAGCGACGGTTCCGCGGGAAGGGTGCAGTGTCCGGGTTCTTCCTCTCCCCACTGCTCGTCCCGACCGTGGTCCTGGGCCTCGCACTGCTGTTGGCTCTCAGTCCCTTCGGGTTGACTGGAAGTTATCCAGGACTGGTCATCGCGCACCTGGCGATCACGACCCCCTACGTGGTGCGCACGACCATGATTGCGATGGCCTCGGCCGACGTGTCCTGCGAGGAGGCCGCTCGCACCCTGGGGGCAAGCGGGTGGAAGGTCTTCCAGCGAGTCACCTTGCCCCTCGCCGCCCCGGGTATCCTTGCGGGCGCCGCGATCGCGTTCCTGATGTCCTTCGACGAGGCGGTCATCGCGCTGTTCGTGGTCGGCCCGAAGGCGACCACGCTGCCCGTCGAGATCTTCCGATACGTGGAGTTCCGCACGGATCCTCAGATCGCTGCGCTCTCCGTCGTGCTGATCGGCATCTCGCTGCTGTTCATCATCCTGATCGAGCGCATGGTGGGTCTGCGGCGCGCACTCAGATAGATCGCACTGGTTCCCAACTCAACGAAATCTGCGGGAGAGCAAGGGCCCGCACACAACGGAAGGAGTTCCCATGCGGGCAGCTGTCGCGCAGTTCAACGCAGGCACGGACAAGGAGGCGAACCGCGCCACCGTGCTCGGACTCATCCAACAGGCGGCCGAGCAGGGTGCGAGCCTGGTGGTGCTCCCCGAGTACTCGATGCACTCGAACCCGGACCAGAAGGCGGACCTGCGACCGCACGCCGAGTCCATCGATGGCGACTTCGCGAGTGCGGTCGGAGCAAGTGCGAAGCAGCACGGCGTCCACGTGGTGGTCGGCATGACCGAGGCACCGACAGACGCGGGCGAAGAGCGTGTCATCAACACCGTGCTCGCCTTTGGTGACGACGGCGCCCGGGTGGGCGTCTACCGCAAGGTTCACCTCTACGACGCGTTCGGTCACCGTGAGTCTGACCGCGTGGCGCCACAATCGCCCGAGGCCCTCACCTTCAAGCTGGGTGACCTCACGTTCGGGGTCATGACCTGCTACGACCTCAGATTCCCCGAGATGGCGCGATTCCTCGTGGACGCCGGCGCCAATGCCCTCATCGTCCCCGCCGCCTGGGCAGTCGGGCCGGCGAAGGAAGACCATTGGCAGACTCTCGCTCGCGCGCGCGCGATCGAGAACACGTCGTACGTCCTGGCGAGCGGACAGACCGGCCCGACCTGCACCGGGCAGAGCGTCATCGTCGATCCCATGGGTACGGTCGCGGCATCAGCCGGGGAGGAGCCTGGCGTCGCCACGGCGCAGGTTGACGGTGCCCGTGTCGAGTCCGTGCGTGCGAAGAATCCGAGCCTCAGCAATCGTCGATTCCGCGTGAGGGCCGACTCCTGATCTCCTGACGTGACCGATCGGGGGCGGCTACCGACTCGAGCACATGCGGTCAGAACCCGACGGAGGGGTCCTTGGTGACCGTCGGGGTGCTGATGACCGCGTCGAACGCCCGGTCGAGCGGCGTCAGCATCACCGCCGACTGGGTGCGGATGCTCCGCAGCAGGCTCTCCCCGTCACCGGTCCTCGGAGCCTGCCTCAGGTCGGTCAGGTTGATCTGGTCCTCGAGACCGGCTCCGATCAGCGCGTGCTCGATGCTTCCCGGCTCCGGATTGGGCAGGTCCGCATCCGCGAGGGTGAATCCCAGGGGGATCTGGGGGTCCGGGTGCATTTCCGGCACCGTGGTGTCCGTGTGCGTCACGGCGATCGACACGTAGTCGTCGCCCATGAGGCCCGCCAGGTGTTGGCCCATCGGAAGTGCCGTGGTCACGCCGTCGAAACCGA
This sequence comes from uncultured Ornithinicoccus sp., assembly GCA_964425155.1. Taxonomy (GTDB): domain Bacteria; phylum Actinomycetota; class Actinomycetes; order Actinomycetales; family Dermatophilaceae; genus Segeticoccus. The sequence goes on from CAYRLV010000055.1 coordinate 8,860, forward strand.
CAGGAGTCTTCTGGATGTGGTTGTTGTGCGCAGCCACCACGATCCTGGCGTCCGGCCCGGCGTGGCGCAGGTGCCATTGCACGGTTTCGGCCATGAACAACTCCCGCACCGACGGGTCGGCGGTCTTCCCGCCACCGGCGAACAGGTCGTTCATCGCGCCGAACATGTAGTCGACCGAGCACGCGGCCGCGATCCACCGCTCCGCCTGCGCGTAGGCGTCGATGCCGCCACGCTCGACCAACACCGGACGCAGCGCCGCGATGCGGAGCCGCAGCCGGGTGAGGACCGCAGTCAGCGCATCCTGCCGTGCTGGTGCCAGCTCGCCCCAGGCCGGGGCTGCGGCGGCCACCGAACCGGCATCGGCCAGGAACTCGTCGCTGATCCGGAGGGCTTGCTCGATCCAGGGAAGGGACTCGGGATCGGCCGCGGTGAGGTAGTCGGCGAGCGGGTCCAGCACGGGGCGGAGCGCACCGCCGGCCTCCGGTCCGTCGATGCCGACAAAATGCAGCGGATCGGTCCGGGTCGCGTTGAGCGCCCGCAGCCAGGTCAGGAGCCCACCGGCACCCCAGTCGGCAGCGTTGCGGCTGACCTCCTCGAGGTTGCCGTCCACCCGGCCGCGCAGCCATCGGTCGACCGCCGGGGCTTCGGCGAAGGAGAACTCGAGGGCGAAGACGGTGAAGCCGCAGCGCTCGCTGAGGAAGCGCAGGACGCGCTGACGGACTCGGGAGAACTCCTCGACGAAGTGGGCGCCCTCGCCGATCGCGACGACGCGGGCATCCCCGACGATCTGCTCCAGAGCAGCGAGGTCCTCGACATCGGCGTCGGGGTCGAGACTGGTCAGGCTGCTGGTATGGCGCCGGGTCCAGGTGGTGGGGACGCCTGCGGGAGCAGGGTGCATGGGCTTCTCCCCTCATACGTCAGGTAGGTGGACGACGACACCGACCACGCTGTCACAGTCGTGGTGGATCGCACGGGCTGGGCGCTGGACCGAACCGCTCTTGTCCCTGAGACTGGGCGCGTGAACGACTGGTACTCCCATCCCGCCGCCCGCCAGTGGTCGTCCGACGACGTGGCGCCGTCCGCGCGCGCCTTCCATGCCACGCTGCCCGGCTACGAGCCGACACCTCTCGTCGAGCTCCCCCAGATCGCAGCCGAACTCGGGGTCGGGCGGGCCCTCGTCAAGGACGAGTCGGCGCGGCTCGGGCTCGCCGCTTTCAAGGTGCTCGGCGCATCCTGGGCCTGCAAGCAGGTCCTCGACCGCCAGCCGGGTGCCACCCTCGTCACGGCCACCGACGGCAACCACGGGCGCGCGGTGGCGCGCCTCGCGACGCACTTCGGGACCAAGGCCACCGTCTTCGTCCCCCAGGTCATGCAGCAGGAGGCTGTCGACCTCATCGCCGCCGAAGGCGCCGAGGTCGTGCGGGTCGACGGCAACTACGACCAGACCGTGCGCGCCGCCGCGGAGTATGCGGGGGCCGACCAGACCCGCGCGTTGGTGCAGGACACCGCGTGGCTCGGTTATGAAGACGTGCCGACGTGGATCGTCGAGGGCTACGACACCCTGCTCGCGGAGATCGACGAGGCACTCGGCCGGGCGCCGGATCTCGTGGTCGTGCCGGTCGGCGTCGGCTCGCTCGCCCAGGCCGTGGTCGCGCACTACCGTCAGCCGGACGGACCGCACCCGGCGGTGTTGTCGGTGGAACCGGACACCGCCGCCTGCCTGCTCACCAGCCTGTCCCGGGGTCGCTCCACCACCGTCGAGACCGCCGACACGGTCATGGCCGGGCTGAACTGTGGCACTGTCTCCAGCCTGGCCTGGCCGGTGCTGCAGAGCGGCGGGGACGCAGCGGTGGCCGTGACCGATGAGGAGGCCGTGCGGGCGTCCTCGGAGCTGGCAGAGCTCGGAGTGTCCTCCGGGACGTGCGGTGCCGCCACCCTTGCCGGCGCACGCGCGGTCCTCACGGAGGCGGGACGCCGCGCCGCGCTCGACCTCCCCGACGATGCCGTTGTCGTGCTCCTGAGCACCGAGGGCTTGCCTGACTGACGACCCCAGACCACACCGCGCCAGGGCGGGGATGTCCTAGGACGGCTCGCGCAGCTTGCCGCTCCTCGCGAGCTGCGGGTCGGTGCACGAGGACAGGTCGAAGCAGCAGGGCCGGCGCTTCCCGCTGCCCATCTTGGAGATGCTGACCTCGACCCGGCGGCTCCGCGTCTGCGGGTTGCGTGTCGCCTGTACCCAGCGCACCCACTCCCAGCGGGCCATGGGCGTGATGTCCTCCCACACCTCGCGGATCTCTGCGGGGGCGCCGGCCAGCGCGTCGGCCAGGTCGTCGGGAATCGTCGGCTCCGGCCACTCGGCGGCCACGGTGAGCGACACGTCCGCAGTCTCACCGAGTTCGGCCCCGACCGCCCGCTGCAGGTCCTCGTCGACGCGGATCCAGTGGCCTCCGCGGCCGTCGGGTTCCACGACCGTCACGAGGTCCTGCCCGGCGATCGATCCCTGCACGGCCACCTGCCCGCGGGACGGGAGCTGCGCACTCGCCTCCGGCGGCAACTGGACGAGCGTGGTGTCGTCGATCGCGGACAACGGGGCGGTGAAGCTGATCGGCGAGTGCTCGCGCGATCGGGTGCCGGCGGGCATGACGCCACCTCCATCGGTTCCGGTCCTGGCGCTCCGCGCAGGCAGCCTGCCTTGGAGCAGCGTGTCTGGGAACACCCTAGCCGTCGGAGCCCGGCCGGCCTCAGCCGATCGAACCTGCCGAAATAGCCGTTCGGCCGATGTCACCGGCCCACGACGCGACCTACCGTCTGCCTGTCAGCAGGTCGTTCGCCCCTTTGCGGGTCCCTCGCAGCAAGCACTCCGTCGGCAGAAGAGACAGATCATGAGCACCACGAAGTCCAAGGTCATCACCGGCGTCGCCGGAGCGGCGCTGTTGTTCGTCGGAGTCGGCATCGGGGCGGCGAGCAGCTCGCCGGCCGCGCCCGCGGCGGCCGAGCCCGTCCCCACCGTCACGGCCACCGCCACCCGCACGGTCCCGGTGCCCGGACCCACGGTGACGGAGCAGGCGGAGCCCGCCCCGACGGTCACCAAGACCAAGACGGTCAAGGTCCCCGGGCCAGTGACCACCACGACCGTCAAGGTCACGGTCAAGCCCGACGAGCCGCAGCCGGCCGACGACGAGCCCGCGCCGCCCAGGACCCACGACACGAGCGGCGAGGAGTCGGTGTCCCAGGCCAACGCGCGCGCCAAGGCGTCGGACTACCTGGAGCTCATGGCGTTCTCCCGGAGCGGCCTGATCAAGCAGCTGAAGTTCGAGGGGTTCAGCACGAGCGACGCCACCTACGGGGTCGATGCGCTGCACGCCGACTGGAACAAGCAGGCCGCCCGCAAGGCCAAGGAGTACCTGGACCTGATGTCCTTCTCCCGCTCCGGTCTGATCGGTCAGCTCGAGTTCGACGGATTCACCGCAGCACAAGCGGAGTACGGCGCGAGCAAGGTCGGCCTCTGACCCAGACACGCACTCCCGCACCGGGCGCGAAACTCCGAGCCACGTGGCGCGGGTGCGTTCAGCCGGGCAGCACGATCGCGTGCAGTGACCGGATCCGGCCGTCGCGGAACTCCAGCCTGATCAGCGCCACCGGCTCGCCCCGGTGAGCGGCCACGACGGCCATGCCCTCGCTCAGCGGCAGCGGTGTCAGCAGCCAGCCGGAGCGCGGGCCGAGGAAGTGCATCAACCGTTGCGCGACCGGTCCGACTCCGGTGGTGGCGCCGACCCGCCGGCCGGCGACGGTGGCCCATCCCGAGACGTCGGCGGTCAGCGTCCTGGCCACCGCCTCGACATCACCGTTCGCGCAGGCCGCGAGGAACGTCTCCACGACCTGGCGCAACTGCGGATCCGCCACGTCCCGAGGCGAATCCGAGCCCTCCCGGTCGCGAACCGAGCGTCGTGCCCGGCTGGCCAGCTGGCGGCACGCGGCCGGTGTCCGACCGACCAGGTCGGCGATCTGCTCGAACCCGATGCCGAACACGTCGTGCAGCAGGAACGCGGCCCGTTCTCCCGGCGTCAGCCGGTCGAGCACCACGGTGAGCGCGCGTCGCACCTCGTCGTCGAGCGTGACGCGGTCGGCAGGGTCCGGCTGCCCGGTGTCTGCCGTCGTCGGAGCGAAGTCGCCGGGGTCCTTGGGCACCGACAGCCGGCGGTGAGCCGACCCGAGGCGGTCCAGCGCGAGCCGCCGGACCACCACGACGAGCCACGCGCGCAGGTCGTCGATCTCCTCGACCCGCTGCACGGCGAGGCGTGCGAACGCGTCCTGCACCACGTCCTCCGCCTCGACCGGGTCGGCCAGGATCCGGGAGGCGACGGCGACCAGACTGGTCCGGTCCCGCCGCCAGGTGGCGGCGATGCGGTCGGTGACACTCACGTCAGACAAGACGATCCGGCCCTCCTCGGTGTGACACCGCGACCTGACAGGGTCGCACGCGCCTTGTCACATGCCGGCCTCCTCGATCGTCGTATGCGGTGTGGCCAGCTCGCGCTGGCGGTTCGCGCCCATCACGTCGGGAGGCAGGCATGGTCGACACCACCCTATGGATCGCACAGGGCTTCCTCGCATTGTTCTTCTTCGCGGCCGGCGCCCCCAAGGCGCTCGGGCAGGGGTTGGAGCGGTGGACCGGCTTCGATGACCTGCCTCGTCCGATGGTCCTGCTCATCGGGGTCTCGGAGGTCGCCGCGGGCTTGGCCCTGTTCGTGCCGATGCTGGCCGACCAGAGCCAGTGGACCACGCCGCTGGCCGCGCTCGGGCTGGTCGTCATCTCGCTGATGGCGAGCGGCTTCCACATCCGTGCCGGCGAGGGCCTGCCTGCCGTCGAGACGGTGCTGTGGGCCTCGCTCGCGGGCTGCATCGCGATCGGGCGCTGGGACCAGATGTCCACCGGACCGTCGATCCCCGAGGAACTGCTCGTGCCAGTCGTTCTCGTCGTGATGTGCGTCGCCATCACGACTCTCGTCGTGTTGTTTCGCCGGCCCGTCCCGGCTGCTCGACGCCGTTGACCGATGGGCAAGCCAAGCTTCCGAATGGCAACGTGGCGACAGCCCGATCGCCGCGAGCGACTGGCGACCAGTGAGGGGTGACGGGCGGGACCGAGGAAGCTCCCGCCATACGGCTGAGTCTTGGCAGGCGAGTCGGGCCCGGCTAGCGTGGACAGTCCCCTTCCCACGGAGGTCGCCATGACGACACAGGTCTCCCCATCCAGCTCGGCGCACGGGGGAGGGCCCCCGGGAGAGTCCATCGACGCGCAGGTCAGGCTCGCGCTCTACCGCACGATGGTGCTCTGCCGCACCTACGAGGAAGCGATCCTGCGGGAGTACCACGCGGACAAGGGGCCCGGCTTCGACATCGGCAAGGGCCTGGTGCCGGGGGAGATGCACCTGTCGGCCGGGCAGGAGCCCGTGGCGGCCGGGGTGTGCGCCAACCTCACCACCGACGACGCGCTCACTGCCGCCCACCGGCCACACCACCTGGCCATCGCGCACGGCGTGGACCTGCGCGCGATGACCGCCGAGATCTTCGGTCGCGTCGACGGACTCGGCAAGGGCCGGGGTGGGCACATGCACCTGTTCGACCCGGCGACGCACTTCTCCTGCTCGGGGATCGTGGCCGAGGGCTTCCCCGCCGCGTTGGGTCAGGCGTTCGCGTTTCAGCGCGCCAAGACCGACCGGGTGGCAGTCGCGGTCGCGGGGGAGGGCGCGGCGAACGCCGGCGCGTTCCACGAGTCGCTCAACCTGGCCGCGCGGTGGGCGCTGCCGGTGGTGTTCGTCGTGGAGGACAACGACTGGGGGATCTCGGTCCCGCGTGACGCCTCGACGGCAGTCGACTCCAACGCGGTGCGGGCGATGGCCTACGGCATCCCGGGGGAGCGGGTCGAGGACAACGACGTCGATGCCGTGTATGAGGTGGCGCGGCAGATGGTCGCGCGTGCCCGTGCGGGGGAGGGGCCGTCGCTGCTCGAGGTGCACACCCTGCGCCTGTGGGGGCACTTCGAGGGTGACGCGCAGGGCTACCGCCCGGATCGGGAGAAGGTGCACGAGGACGACCCGATTCCGATCTACGAGAAGCGGCTTCGCGATGCCGGGGTGCTGGACGACGGGCAGGTCCAGCAGGCGGCCGACGAGGCGACCGCCGCGGTCGAGGACGCGATCACGTTCGCCAAGGCGAGCGCCGTGCCCGACCCGTCCACCGCCACCGACTACGTCTTCG
>CAYRLV010000056.1:0-14923 GCA_964425155.1 uncultured Ornithinicoccus sp.
GGCCGCAGCCGGACGCGGCCCTCCACGGCTGTGCGCCGGTCCGCAAGTTTTTGCCAAACCCTGAGCCTTCGAAGAGCTTTTCCTTCTTGACACTCCCCGCGGGGGTCGGTCGACTACAGGCAGGCTGCCGTCAGTGTCGCCGTCGCCCGGGAACCTGCCAGGAGGAGAGGACGCATGTTCGTCCGCAAGGTCCGCACGCCACGCATGCTGCTCGCCATGTCACTCGCGCTCGGCATGGCTGCCTGGGGGATCACGGCGGTGAGCCCGGCCGGTGCGGCCCAGACCGACCGGTCCTACGAGACGAGCTTCGAGGAGGGACAGCCGCAGCCGGACTGGACCAGCACGGTCGAGACGGGCCCCGACGGGAAGCCGCGCGCGGAGAACGTCACAGGGCCGACGCCCACCGGGCTTCCCGGCGACCTCACTGGACACGTCACCGACGTCGAGGCGAATGGCGAGAACCCGCCCAACGAGATCGCCGACAACCTGCCCGACGAGAACCCCTACAGCAAGTGGCTCAGCTTCACCCCGACCGGCTGGGTGACCTATGCGACGGACGAGCCGGTCACCGTCAAGCAGTACGCGATGACCTCGGCGAACGACGCTCCTGACCGCGACCCGAAGGACTGGACCTTCCAGGGCAGCAACGACGGCGAGACCTGGACCACCCTCGACACCCGCTCCGGGCAGGACTTCGGCAAGCGCTACGAGCGGCGCACGTTCGACGTCGACAACGACACCGCATACACGCACTATCGGTTGGAGATCACCGCCAACCACGGCTCCGACATCGTGCAGCTCGCGGACTGGCTGATCGGTGACGGCAGCCCACCCGAGCAGCCACACGGCCCGATGGTGACCGAGGCCGGCGGCGGCCCGACCAGCGCCTACAACGCCAAGACCAAGGTCGGCTTCACCGGTGTCAAGTCGCTGCACTACGCCGGGCGCACCTCCGACGAGGACGGCGGCCACAGCTGGGAGAAGGTGCTGAAGACCCGGGTGCGGATCACGCCGTGGACCCAGCTCTCCTACAAGATCTTCCCCGAGCTCACCGGCGAGGACCTGCACTACCCGAGCACGTATGCCGCGGTGGACCTGCACTTCACGGACGGCACCTACTTGTCCGACCTGGGTGCGAAGGACCAGCTCGGCTTCGAGCTGTCGCCGAGCGGTCAGGGGGAGTCCAAGGCGCTCTACGCCAACCAGTGGAACGCGCGGAAGTCGCGGATCGGTGAGGTCGCCGCCGGCAAGACGGTCGACCGCATCCTGGTCGGGGTGGACGTGCCGTTCGGGCCGCTGGACTTCGGCGGCTGGATCGACGACATCGAGCTGAACCCGACCCGACCGGAGCACCACGCGCACCCGACCGGCTGGGTCGAGACGACGCGCGGCACGCAGAGCAACGGCACCTTCTCGCGCGGCAACAACATCCCGGCGACGGCCGTCCCCAACGGGTTCAACTTCCTCACCCCGGTGACCGACGCCGGCGCGGTGAACTGGCTCTACGCCTACAACGAGGACAACGACGACCAGAACCGCCCGCGCCTGCAGGCGCTGGCGATCAGCCACGAGCCGAGCCCGTGGATGCGCGACCGCAACACGTTCCAGCTGATGCCCAGCAGTGCCTCGGGCGTGCCCGAGCTCGACCGCGCCGAGCGCTCGCTGCCCTTCTCGCACGACGACGAGGTCGCGCGACCGAACTACTACGGCGTGACGTTCGAGTCCGGGCTCAAGGCCGAGATGGCCCCGACCGACCACGCCGCCGTGCTGCGGTTCCACTACCCGACGCGGGACGCCAACGTCATCCTCGACAACGTCAGCGACGACGGAAACATCACCATCGACCCGGATTCCCGCTCGTTCAGCGGCTATTCGGACGTGCGCGCCGGCAGCGACGGCGCCACACGGATGTTCGTCTACGGCCAGGTCGACCGCCCGATCACCGGCAGTGGCACGTATGCGGAGTCCGACCGCCCGCACACCGCCGCCTACCTCAAGGTCGACGCGGGATGGCGACGGACCGTGACCGTGCGGCTCGCCACCTCATACATCAGCCTCGCCCAGGCGAAGAAGAACCTCGCCCTCGAGGCGCCGGCGGGCACGTCGCTGCACGAGGTCCGCACCCGCGCGCGGTGGCAGTGGGACGACATCCTCGGCCGGGTCAAGGTCGAGGGAGCCACGCCCGACCAGCTGACCACGCTCTACTCGAACCTCTACCGGATGTACCTCTATCCCAACTCCGGGTTCGAGAACGTCGGGACCGCGCACCGGCCGAAGTACGCGCACGCCAGCCCGGTCATCCCGGCCGGCGAGCCCACGCCGACCCACACCGGCGCCGAGGTCGTCGACGGCAAGATCTACGTCAACAACGGCTTCTGGGACACCTATCGCACTGCCTGGCCTGCGTATTCGCTGTTGACGCCGAAGCGTGCGGCCGAGCTCATCGACGGGTTCGTGCAGCAGTACCGCGAGGGCGGCTGGGTCTCCCGGTGGTCGTCGCCCGGCTACGCCAACCTGATGACCGGCACCTCGTCCGACGTCGCGTTCGCCGATGCCTTCACCAAGGGCGTTCCGATCAAGGACGTCGAGAGCACCTACGAGGCAGCGGTGCGCAACGCGACGGTCACTCCGCCGGGAAACCCCAACAACAGCAACGTCGGCCGCAAGGGCCTGCAACAGTCGATCTTCCTCGGCTTCACGTCCACCTCGGTCGGTGAGGGCACGTCGTGGGCACTCGAGGGCTACATCAACGACTTCGGCATCGCCATGATGGCGCAGAAGCTCGCGAAGCAGCGCGGCATCTCCAAGGCGGACCGGGAGCGCTACCGGGCGGACGCGTCATACTTCCTCGACCGGGCGCGCAACTACCCGTTGATGTTCGACGACAAGGTCGACTTCTTCCAGGGCTTCACCGCCGACCACGAGCCGAGCACCCCTGCGTCCGAGTACAGCCCGCTCGACTGGGGCGGCGACTACACCGAGACCAACGGGTGGAACTTCGCCTTCCACGCACCGCAGGACGGGCAGGGCCTCGCCAACCTGTATGGCGGTCGGCAGGGTCTCGCGGACAAGCTCGACACGTTCTTCGCAACCCCGGAGACCGCAACCCACCCGGGCGGGTACGGCGGGATCATCCACGAGATGCGCGAGGCTCGCGACGTGCGGATGGGGCAGCTGGGCCTGTCCAACCAGGTGAGCCACCACATCCCGTACATGTACGACTACGCGGGCCAGCCGAGCAAGACCGCGAAGATCGTGCGGGAGGCGATGTCGCGGCTGTTCTCCGGCAGCGAGATCGGGCAGGGCTATGCGGGCGACGAGGACAACGGCGAGACGTCGGCCTGGTGGCTGTTCTCGGCGATGGGCTTCTACCCGCTCCAGCTCGGCGACGGCCACTACGCCGTCGGGTCACCGTTGTTCACCAAGATGACGGTCCGGCTGGGGCATGGTCGCAAGCTGGTCATCAACGCGCCGAACAACTCGGCCGAGAACGTCTACGTGACCGGGCTGCGGGTGAACGGCAAGGTGCGCAACGCCTCCTACATCGACCACGACGAGATCGCGCGCGGCGGTCGGATCGACTTCACCATGAGCGACACCCCGAGCTCGTGGGCGACCGGCAAGCACGGCGTCCCGCCGTCGATCACGCACGGTGACGAGGTGCCGGAGCCGGTGCTCGACGCCACGAGCCCGGACGGCGACGCCGGCGGAGTGCCGGAGGCCGAGACCCTGTTCGACAACACCTCGCTGACGGAGACGTCGGTGCCGGTGGGGAGCTCGGTCACCTACCAGCTCGACGAGCCGACCAGGCTGACGCGGTACACCGTCACGTCCGGCCAGGGCGAGGCGCCGACCGGATGGCGGCTCGAGGGCAGCCGGGACGGGAAGCACTGGCGCACCGTCGACGTGCGGCAGGACGAGTCGTTCCGGTGGGAGCGGCAGACCCGGCCGTTCGACGTGCGGGCGCACGGCCGCTACTCGTCCTACCGGCTCACCGTGACCGACACCGACGGTGGCCCTGCGTCGCTGGCCGAGCTCGAGCTCGTCGGGCGGTCCTGACGCACAGCCCGGCCCTCGGCCCGGTGGCGCCCCGCGAGGGCCTGCCGCCGCCGGGGTGACACGACCGCGCGGCGGTGGCGTCCCCTCATACGGCTCAGGACGATGCCGAGGAGGACGGCTGCTGGGACGGAAGTCGCTGGGGGAGCTGCCGATCGAGCCACGGGGTCATCGTGTGCACGAAGGTCGCGGTCAGGTGGTCGTCGTTGCGGTAGACGAGCGCGTTGCCGATCACGGCCGGGCACTCGTCGTCCCGGCAGAGCTCGTCGGTGGCGTCGAGCAGGTTCGTGTCGGGGTGGTCCTCGGCGACCTGGGGAAGGATCGTCGCGTGATCCAGGGCGTCGTCGCGTTCGACCGCGCACGTCTTGAGGTCGTGCAGGTGCTGGGCGACGCACTCGCGGAGGTCGCCGGGACGTGGGGTGTCATGGATGAGCGTCACCTGGGCACCGCTCTTGCGGAGCCGGTCGACGGTGCGGTCGTAGCCGGCGAGCAGGTCCTTCCGCGAGGTCTCGGCGTCCAGCCGATCACCGTCACCCGAGGCGGTGCGGTAGGTCGCCATGCCGCCGATCATGACCAGGTCCGGCTTCTCCTGGTCGATGATGCGTTGCATCGTCGACGCCCGCCAGGTGTTGCAGTTGTCGTAGCCGCCGCCGAGGCTGTCCAGGTAGATCGTGGCGTCCGCCGCGGGGCAGCCCGACTTGGTCAGCCCGACGAGGCGCCAGTGCCGCTCCTTGGCGACCTCGTTCAGCGCCGGGAACCACTGCATCGCGTGTGAGTCGCCGAACAGGACCACGGTGGTCGGGGACGACGGGTCGCCGTAGACGCAGTCCGGCGACACGTCCTTGGCCTTGGGCACCAGGCAGCCGTCCTCATACATCTGGCCGCGGTCCTCGTCGGCGTCGGCCGGGTTCGGCCGCACGGCATCCGCGTCGCGCTGGATGCTCGGCCCCTGGTGCAGCTTCGGCTGCCCCGAGACCTCGTCCATCGGCGCCGTGGTCGTGGCCGGCGTGAGGGCCAGCACGATCAGACCGGCGCAGGCGGCGGTCGTGGTGGAGACGCCGCCGAGCAGGTAGGCCCGGCCGGTGGTCGGCCGCCAGATCCGGCCGCGGCGGAAAGGCTCCTCGATGAGGTGGTAGCAGGCGATGGCCGGCACCGCGGAGGCGAGCACCACGGCGAGCCCCGCCCAGACGTCGAGCTGGCCCCAGGCCAGGCCGGCGAAGACGAGCAGCGGCCAGTGCCAGAGGTAGAGCGAGTAGGAGATCCGCCCGACGTAGCGGGTGGGGGAGCGGCTCAGCAGGCCCATCGGCCCCACCGAGGTGGACATCGCGCCGGCGACGATCACCGCGGCCGTCCCGAGGACCGGGGCGAGCGCGGCGAACCCCGGAAAGGCGGTCGCGTCGTTGAGCCGGACCACGGCCCACCCGATCGCGAGCACGCCGGACCAGCCGAGCACGGCCGCAACGGTCAGGGCGGGCCGCGGCAACGCCCGATCCTCACCGCTGGGTGCACGGGCGAGCAGCAGCGCGATCAGCCCGCCGACCGCGAGTTCCCAACCGCGCACGACGGTGGAGAAGTAGGCCGCGTCGGGCCGCGCCAGCGTGGCGTAGACGCCGTAGACGAACGAGGCGGTGGCCACCAGCGCGAGGGCAACGGTCAGGGGCCGACGCAGGCCCGGACCGACCCGGCCGTGCCGTCGGGCCCACCAGACCACGCCGAGCAGGAGGGCGGGCCAGATCAGGTAGAACTGCTCCTCCACGGCCAGGGACCAGAAGTGCTGGACCGGGCTGCCCGACAACCCCACCTCGAAGTAGTCCACCGACTGTCCGGCGAGGCGCCAGTTGACCACGTAGAACCCGGAGGCGACGACGTCACGGGCCACCTTGAGTCGCTCGACGGAGGGCATCAGCGCCACCGACAGCGCGGCCACCGCCACGAGCACCGTCACGGCGGACGGCAGCAGGCGGCGGATCCGCCGGGCATAGAAGGTGCCGATCGCGATGCTGCCGGTCTGCTCCACCTCGCGCAGCAGCATCCGGGTGATGAGGTAGCCGGAGATGACGAGGAAGACGTCGACGCCGACGTAGCCTCCGGACGCCCACGGGACCCCTGCGTGGTAGAGCAGCACCGCGAGGACCGCGAGCGCCCGCAGTCCCTCGACGTCGGGGCGAAAGCCGCTCGGTCGACGCGCGGAACGGCGGGAGCCGTCGACCCCGCCGGAGTCGCGCTGGTCCCCGCGCGGCGGCGCGGTGTTGGTCGAGTCGAGCGTCTCAGCCATGGCTGGCGACGTTATCTGATTGTGACCTTTGGTTCCAAAACCCCTGCTCAGCGTGTGAAACCGGGTGGGTCCCGCGCGTCCGTGGACCGCCTCGTGCGCACCAGGGCGGTCGAGACCTCTAGACAACGAGTCACTAAGTGATCTAGTTTCTTCGTCATGTCCCGAGGCAGAGTGGAAGCGGAGCACACCGTCGACCCGAGCGAGCAGGTCTGGGTCGGAGGTCGCGCCAAGAGCGCCCGCGTCTCCCTCTCGGACTCCATCAGCGCGGAGATCCTGGAGATGGTGCGTCGTCGCGGGTTGAAGCCCGGTGACGCGCTGCCCAACGCGCGAGCGCTGTCCAAGCACTTCGACGTGGCGACCCCCACAGTGCGAGAAGCGTTGCGCGGCCTCGAGGCGACCGGCAGCGTCGAGCTGCGCCACGGTTCGGGCATCTATGTCGGCAGCAACCTCAGCCGGATGCTGCTGCCCAACCCGCACGCCGGCGTGTCGTCGACCAGCGGTCTGCTCCAGATGCTCGACGCCCGGCTGTTGATCGAGCCGGGGGTGGCGCGGCTGGCGGCCGAGCGCGACCTGACCCAGGAGGAGGCCGACGCCCTGCTCGAGTCGATCTCGATCTCCGAGCGTCAGGAACCCGGCGAGGTGCGCAACGCCCTGACCTTCCACCGTCAGCTCGCCAACAGCTCCGCCAACGTGGTGCTCTTCGAGGTCATCGACTCGATGCTGTCTGTGCGTTGGCGCGAGCAGAAGGTGCTGCGGCGCCTGTATGACGACCGCACCCACGACAAGGTCCAGCACCGTGAGATCGCGGACGCCGTGCTGGCCGGCAAGGCAGACCTGGCCGAGGACCTCACCCGGAGCCACCTCGCCGAGATCCGCACCGTGCTCGAGAAGGCCCACCAGTCCGAGCGACGTCACTGATCCCAGTCCCGAACGACTCTCACTGATCTGGCACACCGTCCCGCCCCCGGGGACGGCTGCCTCCCCACCCAAGGAGAACCACCATGAGTTCGTCCATCCCTCATGCCGGCCGGCAGCGCACGACGCTTGTCACCGTCGCCTGTGGAGTCCTGTTCGCGGCCTCGGCCTGCGGAGGAGGATCCTCCGCAGACCCGGCGTCCAGCACGCCACAGAAGGGGGGCACGCTCACCTTCGCGCTCGACTCCTCGCCGGGCAACCTGGACCCGAACTTCACGCACTCGTCGGTCAATGCCGAGGTCATGCGGCAGATGTTCGACAGCCTGGTGCGGCAGAAGAAGGACGGCACCTACGTCCCGTGGCTGGCGAAGTCCTGGAAGATCAGCAAGGACGGCACGACCTACACCTTCCAGCTGCGGGACGACGTGACGTTCCACGACGGGACCCCGTTCAACGCCAAGGCCGTCTGCTTCAACTTCGACCGGATCATGGATCCCCAGACCCAGTCCCAGGCCGCACAGGCCGCCCTCGGTCCCACCTACCAGAGCTGCAAGACGACCGGTGAGTACTCCGTCCAGCTCAACCTGTCCGAGCCGTACGCCCTGATGATGGCCGGTCTGAGCCAGGTGTGGCTCGGCTTCGAGTCGCCGACGGCGGTGAAGAAGTACGGCAAGGACATCGGGCAGCACCCGGTCGGCACCGGCCCCTTCGTCTTCGACAGCCTGACACTGAACCAGAAAGTCGTGCTGAAGCGGAACCCCGACTACAAGTGGGCGCCCAAGGACTCGAAGCACCAGGGCCCGGCCTACCTGGACACGTTGGTGTTCAAGGCGATCCCGGAGTCCACCACGCGGCTCAAGTCGGTCGGTGGTGACCTGCAGGCGGCGGAAACCATCGCCCCGCAGGACGTGAAGGCGGTCAAGGCCAACCCGGACCTGCACCTCGACGTGGTCGAGGTGCCCGGCACCCCATACCAACTGTTCTTCAACACCCAGAGCGCCCCGTGGGACGACGTGCAGATGCGCAAGGCCGCGCGCTCGGCCATGAACCTGCCGGCGATCATCACCTCGCTCTACCTGGGCGTGTACAAGCGCGGCTGGGGTCCGCTCGTCCCCAACACGACCGCCTACAACAAGGGCGTCGAGAACTCGTTCAGCTTCGACGCCGCCCAGGCCAAGAAGACCTTCGACCAGCTCGGCTGGAAGACCGGCTCCGACGGCTACCGGCACAAGGGCGGAAAGACGCTCTCCATCCGCTACCTGGTGCCGTCCGAGAAGCGCGAGAAGCGCCAGCAGGTCGCGCAGTTCCTGCAGGAGAACCTCAAGCAGGTCGGGGTCAAGGTGGACCTCAACTTCGCCGCGGACGGCCCCTACCACGCGGCGCTCTACAAGGGCGACTACGACATCGCCGGGCTCAGCCTGATCCGGGGCCCGTCGGTCCTCAACGACGAGTACACGTCCACGAACGTGCCGAAGGCCGGGGGCGGGACGATCTACAACTACGCCCGGCTGCAGGACAAGCGGGTGGACACGTGGCTGGCCTCGGCGTTGCACGCCACCGATCCGGAGGCGTCGACGAAGGCCTACCAGAAGGTGCAGCAGTACGTCGTGGACAACGCGATCAGCGTGGCCGTCTACCGGTTCGCCTACACCGTGGTGTCCGACAGCAAGGTCCACGACATCACCTACAACTGGAAGAGCTATCCGGTGTTCTACGACACGTACCTGAGCGAGTGAGCCCGGTGTCCGTGCACCTCGGCAGCGAACGGTCCGTGCGGGAGGCGGGCTGATGGGTGCCGTGGCCCTGCGCCGTGTCCTGGTCGGGATCCCGGTGATCATCGGGGTGTCCCTGCTGGCCTTCTGCACGCTGCGGATCCTGCCGGGCGACCCCACCGCCGTCCTGCTGGACGGAGTGGCGGCCACCCCGAAGGAGGTGGCGCAACTGAAGCACCAGCTCGGACTGGACCAGTCGATCGCCGCGCAGTACTGGGACTTCGCCTCCGGCGCGGTGCACGGCGATCTCGGCCGGTCCTTCACGACCCAGCAGCCGGTGACCCAGATGATCTCCTCGCAACTGCTGGCGACGGTCGAGCTGACCGTGGTCGCGGTCGCCCTGACGGCACTCATCGGCATCTCGCTCGGCGTCGTGGCGGCGCTCGCCCGAGACACCTGGGTGGACGGCGTGATCCGCGTGGTCAGCCTGCTCGGCACGGCGATGCCGGTGTTTTGGACCGGGATCCTGCTGATGCTGGTCTTCAGCTTCACGTTCCACTGGTTCCCCGCCACCGGCAGTTCCTCGCCGAGACAGCTGGTGCTCCCGGCTCTTGCCCTGGCGTTCCTCGCCTCCGGGTTGGTGATCCGACTGGTGCGCACCAGCATGCTCGAGGTCCTCGGCGAGAAGTTCGTGCTCGCCCTGCACGCCAAGGGGTTGCGGTCGCGCACGGTGATCGTGCGGCACGTCCTGCGCAACGCCCTCATCCCCGCGGTGACCGTGATCGGGTTGCAGGTGGGGTCGCTGTTGTCGGGCGCCGTGGTCACCGAGGTCGTCTTCGCCCGGCAGGGCCTGGGGCGACTGCTGATCACCGCGATCAAGGAACAGGACTTCCCGACCATCCAGGGGACCGTGCTCGTGATCGCCGTCGTCTACGTCGTGGTCAACATCGTCGTGGACATCTCCTACGCCTACCTCGACCCGCGGATCCGCACCGCGATGGAGGGCTGACCCATGACGCAGACCCCGGTCGACGACCACGTGCAGCCGCCCGAGGCGACCACCTCCGGGACCCGGATCGGTGCCATGGCGCCGTTGCGCCGATGGCACCTCGGCAGCCGCCCCGTGTTCCTCGCGTTCGCCGTGGTGGTCCTGCTCGGCACCGTCGTCTGCGCCGTGTTCCCCGGGCTGGTCACCCAGACCGACCCCCTCACCCTGCACCCCGAGCGGGTGCTCCAGCCTCCCGGTGCCGACCACCTGCTGGGCACCGACCAGTACGGCCGGAGCATCCTGACCCAGCTCGTGTTCGGGGCGCGCGACGCAGCGCTGATCGGGTCGCTCTCGGTGATCGGCGGCCTGACCGTGGGTGGCATCATCGGCCTCCTCGCCGGGTTCAGCCAGGGCGTGGTCGACATGATCCTCATGCGGGTCGTCGACGTCCTGCTGTGTTTCCCGGGCATCCTCCTGGCACTCGTGGTCTCGGCTGCGCTCGGCCCGAGCCTGCGCAACGTGATCATCGCCGTCGCCATCGGGCAGGTCCCCGAGTACGCCCGGGTGATGCGCGGGCAGGTCCTGGCGGTCCGCAGCCGCCTTTACATCCAGGCCGCCGGGGCCAACGGCGTGCGGCCGTTGCGGATCGTGGTGCGGCACCTGTTGCCGAACGCGCTCGCGCCGGTGATCGTCGTCGCGACGCTGGGGGTCGGCCACGCCATCGTCTCCGGCGCCACCCTGAGCTTCCTCGGCCTCGGTCCGCAGGGCGGGGTGCCCGGATGGGGTCGGCTGCTCGCGGCCGGCGGCGACTACATGGCGTCGGCCTGGTGGATCGCGACGTTCCCGGGGCTGGTGATCACCGTCGTCGTCATCGCGGTGAACATCTTCGGCGACGCCTTGCGTGACCGGATGGACGTGGCGCGATGAGCACTCCGCACCCCGCGGCAAGGAGCGCCACGGCGGGTCCCGAGCCGACGACCCGGGGCGCCGACCTGCCCGACCAGCCGGACCAGCCCGACGTCGTGCTGGACGTCTCCGGCCTGCACGTCCGCAGCCATCGCCGCGGCCGGACACGTGCCGACCTGGTGCGCGACGCGAGCTTCCAGCTGCGTCGCGGCGAGTTGCTCTGCCTCGTCGGTGAATCGGGCAGTGGCAAGAGCGTGACGTCCCTCGCCCTGATGGGGCTGATCCAGCAGCAGGCGGGCATCACGGCCGGCGGGTCCGCGCGCTTCGGTGACCTCGACCTCATGGCCTGCAGCCCCGAGGAGGTCCGTCGGTTGCGCGGCCGAGAGATCGCGATGATCTTCCAGGACCCGATGAGCTCGCTCGACCCCGTCTTCCGGATCGAGAAGCAGCTGGTCGAGTCACTACGCCGCCGCGAACGCCTCTCCGGCCGAGCCGAGCACGACCGCGCCGTCGACCTGCTGCGGCGGGTCGGCATCAGCGATCCCGAACGGTGCCTGTCGCAGTACCCGCACCAGCTCTCGGGCGGCATGTGCCAGCGGGTGATGATCGCCATGGCCCTCGCAGCCCGGCCCGAGGTGCTGATCGCCGACGAGCCGACCACCGCCCTCGACGTCACCATCCAGGCGCAGATCCTGGCGCTGCTGACCACGCTGCGCGAGGAGACCGGCACCGCCGTCCTGCTGATCACCCACGACATGGGAGTCGCCGCGCAGGTCGCCGACCAGGTCGCGGTGATGTATGCGGGCCGGGTCGTCGAACAGGGCACTCCCCACGCGCTGTTCGCCCAGCCGCGCCACCCGTACACCTCCGGGCTGCTCTCCTGCATCCCGTCCATCCGAGGGGAGCGGCCGGTCTTCCTGCCCGCCATCGCCGGCAACGTTCCCGACCCCGCTCGCCTGCCCACCGGCTGCGCCTTCCACCCGCGCTGTCCGCTGGCGGTGGACCGGTGCCTGACGTCGGACCCGCCGCTGGAGACCCACGACGGGCGCACCACCGCCTGCTGGCGATCGGACGAACTGGCGAGTGGTGCGGTCGCACTCGACTTCGGCTTCGGCACTCGGGTCGACGAGGACGTCGAGCCGCACCCGGACGCTGGTGCGACGACGCCGGCCAATGCTCATGGCGCCGAGGACCACGATCCACCCACCACGACCACCAGGGAGGCCCGGCCGTGACCTCGACGACGACCATCGACGACACCGTGGCACCCGCAGCCGCGCCGCCGCTGCTGCAGCTGAGCCACGTCAGCAAGCACTACACGGTCGGAGGAGGACTGTTCCGGGGCCGTGGCACGACGGTGCGCGCGGTCCACGACGTGAGCTTCGAGCTCGCCGCCGGCGAGACGCTGGGACTGGTGGGCGAGTCCGGTTGCGGGAAGAGCAGCCTCGGGCGCACGGTCTTGCGGCTGCACTCGGCCACCTCGGGCCGGATCACCTTCGACGGCAAGGACATCACCCGGATCTCCGGCCGTCGGCTGCGCGAGCTGCGTCGAGATGTGCAGGTCATCTTCCAGGACCCTCTCGGCGCCCTGAACCCCCGGATGACGGTCGGGGCCGCGGTCTCGGAGGCCCTGCGCGCCTTCGACATCGGCAGGCGGGAGTCTCGGCGGGACCGGGTTGCCGAGATCTTCGCGTCGGTGGGCCTGGACCCGTCCCGGATGGACTCCTACCCCGGTCAGATGTCCGGAGGTCAGCTGCAGCGGGTCGGCGTCGCCCGCGCCCTCGCGGTGGAGCCCCGGTTCATCGTGGCCGACGAGGTGGTCTCCGCCCTCGACGTGTCGGTGCAGGCGCAGATCATCAATCTGCTCGTGGAGCTCAAGCAGCGCCGTTCGCTCGCCTACCTGTTCATCGCCCACGACCTGGCCGTGGTCCGCCACGTGTCCGACCGGATCGCGGTGATGTACCTCGGCAAGATCGTCGAGCTGGCCGAGTCGGAGGCGGTGTTCAGCAAGCCGCACCACCCCTACACGGTGTCGTTGCTGGAGGCCGTGCAGGAGCCGGATCCCTCGCGTCGTCGGAAGCATCAGGCGATCCAGGGCGAGCTTCCTTCGCCCACCGACGTCCCTTCGGGTTGTCCGTTCCGGACCAGGTGCCCGTTGGCGCAGGAGCGGTGTGCGCAGGAGGAGCCGGAGCTCCAGGAGGTACGCCCGGGGGAGTGGGTGGCCTGCCACTACCCGCACTAGCACCCGCATCCGCACGGACGAGTGTCAAACCACGCCGAACAAGAAAGTCGCGATGAGTCAGCCTGAGATCCCCGCCCCCGCCCACACCCGTCACCGACTGGGTCACATGACCTGGCCCGAGATCGACGCTGCTCGACAGCAGGCGCCACTGGCGATCATCCCGACCGGTTCCTGCGAACAGCACGGCTGGCACATGGCATTGCGCACCGACGCGGCCCGGGCCGAGGACTTCGCGCTCCGCCTCGCCGACCGGCTGGCGCCCCGTGCGGTGGTGACGCCGTGTCTGGGCGTCGGGGTGTCGGGACACCACATGGCCTTCCCGGGAACGCTCGCGCTGAGCCCGGACACGTTCGGCCAGGTGCTCGTCGAGATCGTGGGGAGCCTCTACCAGCACGGTTGGCGCAAGGTGTTCGTGCTGAACGGCCACGGCGGCAACCAGTCGGCGACCGGGGTGGCCGTCGCGCGGCTGCAACGCGAGTTCCCCGATCTCGGGCTCGCCTACAGCGGTATCACGGGCGTGGTGCCGGACGTGGCCAAGGACGTGGCGACCGTCCCCCAGGCGAGCCATGCGAGCGAGGTGGAGACGTCGCAGTCGCTCTACGTCGCGCCCGAACTGGTCCGTGAGGACTGGCTGACCGCCAACCCGGAACCGGCCGAACGCTATACGCGCCTCCGTCCCCCTACGGGAGTCAAGGCGCCCGCGGCGTTCCACACCTTCAGCGAGGACGGGGCGACGGGTCGCCCGTCCGCGGCGACGCGCGAGGCGGGGGAGAAGCTCGTGGAGACCGCTGTGGACCGGGTGACCGCCTTCCTGACCGAATTCATCGACGCCGACCTGCCCGTCGACGGTCCGCGCAACCCGAGGAGAACACCATGAGGACACCCACCTGGCGCCGCCGTCTCGCCGTCGCCGCCGCGAGCCTGGCTCTCGGCGCGACCACCCTGATGACCGGGGTGGCACCGAGCTCCGCCTCCGCGTCGACCGCCGGGCACCGGTGGTCCGCAGGGTGCGGACAGGCATCGCCTGTCGAACCCGGCACGTCGACCACCAGGCACATCTCGATCGACGGCGTCGACCGCACGTATGTCGTGCACGTCCCCGAGCACTACCGTCGCTGGCGCCCGACACCGGTCATCCTGGCCTTCCACGGCCGTAAGAGCACGGGCGCCGAGATGGAGGCCTACAGCGGCCTGTCCAGGCTGCCTGCCATCGTCGCCTATCCCGACGGGCTGCCCGACGACGAGGGCAAGACCGGGTGGGAGGGTGCTCCCTACGCGCCGGGTGCCGACGACATCGGCCTGGTCAAGCAGTTGCTCGACCGGTTCGGCCGGGACTTCTGCGTCAACGGCCTTCGGGTCTACGCCACGGGCAAGTCCAACGGCGGTGGCTTCACGGCGCTGCTGGCCTGCCAGCTGCCGCACCGGATTGCGGCGTTCGCGCCGGTGGCGGGTGCCTTCTACCCGCAGTCGGCGGTCGGCTGCCGCACGTCACCGCCGGTGCCGATGCTCGAGTTCCACGGCACGGCCGACACGATCATGGAGTATGAGGGTGGGACCAGTCACGGGGAGGACTTCCCCTCGATCCCGGCCTGGCTGCAGGGTTGGGTCCGGCACGACCACTGTCGGCACCTGACCGAGACAACGATCGGGGACGACGTTGAGCGGCTGGCGTGGAGCCGCTGCGCCGGGCGGACCGAGGTGGTGCACTACCGGATCAACGGAGGTGGACACACCTGGCCGGGTGAGCTGGAGGACAGCGGACCGGGCTCGTCCACCCAGACGATTTCGGCCACCGACGTCATGTGGTCCTTCTTCCAGCAGCACCCACT
>CAYRLV010000057.1:0-14844 GCA_964425155.1 uncultured Ornithinicoccus sp.
GGGATGTGGGTCCCGTCCGGGAGCGTGGTCCCGCGCCCGTGGTCGAGCACGGCGTCGACCCCGCGCTTCTTGGCCTCGTCGAACCAGTACTTGGGGTCGATGTAGTCGCCCCACCGGCGAGGGTCGTCGCCCTGGGTCACCCCGAGCGGGTCACCGAGAGTGGTGGCCGTCTTGGTGCCGTACTTGACCGCGTCGTTCGCCACCGTGTTGATGTCCATGACCGTGTCGTAGGCCGACGTCCCCTCGCCCGCCTGACTGGCCGGCTTGCCGCTCTCGAGCGGTGGCCCGAGCGGGACGGTGTCCGGCTCGGTGTAGCTCTTGGTCTTGGCGCCGGACTCCTTCGCCTTCTTGTTGTACTCCCTGACGTTCCGGCGCTCCTCGTTGACGAGGGAGGTCTTGGTCTCGGTGATCTTGGTCGCGCACGCCTCGGCGATCGTCGACCCGTTGCCGAAGCCCTTCGTCCCGGCGTCGTAGGCGCCTGAGTAGTGGTCGGAGAGCAACCCCAGCACCGGTCCCTCGAACGCGCCCGACGCCCTGCAGTTGTCCGTCACGTACGTCTGGATCTTGGTCATGTGACCCTTTTGCCGCGTGAACAACTGATCCAGCTGGTCGAGGTCCTGGTAGCGGACCTTGAAGTTCTTGCCCATCGGTCGTTTCCTCCCCTGTCCCACAGGTGCGCCACGCTGTGACGTGTCGACCGGCCACGCGGTTCCCCCGGAATCACCACGGCCGGCGCGGCCCGGTGGCCGCCGATCGGGACGATGGCCCCCAGCCTACGTCGTGGCGACGACGAGCGGCGAAGATGGAGCGGAGCGACCCTGCCGCCGAGGAGCCGCGACCAAGGAGAGGAGCGCTAGGCTTCCCCCCGGCGGGTGGACGTCACGCGGCAGAGTGAGGCGGGGTGAGCGGGTGATGACGGCGACGGAGGTTTCGTCCTGCCGGATCACCCTCGTGCACGCCGGCACCCGCCGCGACGTCTCGGTGCCTGAGGACGTCTACCTGGGCGAGATCGCCGACGTGGTCGGGGCGGGCGCCGGCCTCTACCTCGGTCGGCTGGCCATCGTCGACCGGTCCGGGACCGTGCTCGATCCCCGGGCGCGCGTAGGAGACGCGACCGATTCCGGCGACGCGTTGTGGCTGGTCGACGCCGAGGCGCTGCTGCCCGTCCAGCACGAGCCGGCCCGGGAGTCGACCGGCCTGCTCTCGGCCGACGCGCTGGCCACCCTGCAGCTGTGCCTGCTGGCCGTCGCGACGGTTGCGGCGCTCGGCACCGCATACGTCACGATCCTGCTGGGGGCACCGGCCTCGAGCACCGACCCACACCGGCTGGGCGTCACCGGCGGTCTGGGGGCGGTCGCGGTGGCGCTCGCGCTGCGCCCCGGTGCGACCCGGGCGGCGCGTGCCACGCGATGGTTGTCGCCGGTCTTCGGCCTCGCTGCGGGCAGCACCTTCCCGTTCGTCGTGCCGGAGGGAGGAGTCCAACTCAGCGTGGCTGCCGCGCTCCTTGCCGCTGCGGCGGTCGCGGCGCTGGCCCGGGTGTCGGACCCGGACGACGACGGAGTCACCACGCCGATGTTCGCCGCGCTCACCACGGCGGCGCTGACCTGCGTCCTGGGCGTGCTGCTCGACTGGCCGGGCTATGTCGCCGGGGCGCTCCTCGCCGGCTGCGGCCCCCTCGTCCTGCGCGCCCTGCCCTCGATGAGCCTCGAGGTGCCCGACGGCGAGCTGATCGACTCCGAACGGTTCGCGACCACGGTGTGGACCGCGCGGATCGGCCCGACCACCAGCCGGCGCAGGCGCCGAGCCCGGCTGCGGTCGGCCACGGTGGAGGCGCGCGTCGACCGGGCCCGACGGACGATGACCACCGGCGCCCTCGCGATCGCGCTGGCGAGCACCATCGGTCTGGGCGGGGTGCTGCTCGCCGACGGCGACCGCTCCGGCCTCGCCCACGGGACAGCCATCGCCGCGGGCTTTCTGCTCGTCGCTGCGATCGGCCTGCAGACCAGGAACCTCCGTGACCGGGCCCCGAAAGTCATCCTCCAGGTGGCGAGCGGTGTCCTGCTGCTCGAGGCGGTGGCCGCGCTGCAGGGCCAGTGGTCCCGAACCGGCGACGTGCTGCTGCTGATGGGCCTGCTGGGCCTCACCACGGTGGCGCTGGCCTCCGCCGTCGCCTTCTCGCGCGGCTGGCAGTCGGTCCGGCTGTCCCGGCTCGCCGACCTGCTGGAGTCGATCTCCATCGTGCTGATCCTGCCCTGCACCCTGGCGGCCGTCGACGCGGTCGAGACCTTCCGGCAGATGACCTCCGGCTGACGGACGGGACGCAGGCGTGCCGGGCCGGTGCCCCGCCATGTCCACGCAGGTATGACGAGGGGCGAGCCGCGCTGCGGCTCGCCCCTCGTGATCGTCACCTCGTGCGATCGTCCCTGACCGGAACTACTCGAACACGGCGGGTCCGGCTTCCGACTCCTCGTCGTACCAGTTCTCCTCGTCCTCGTGGGTGAGGAAGTCGCGGTCATGCTGCTCGCGCTCCTTCGAGCCCGACTGACCGCGGGAGCCGGCCATCGCACCGGCGGCACCGCGACCGGTGCCCTGGCCGCCCTTGCCGGCGGCGGCCTTCTCGGCGAGCTTGGGTGCACCGTAACGGCTCGACCCGGTGCGCGCGGAGGCGCGGGCGCCAGATCCGGCCGCGCCGCCGCCAGCACCGCGGCCGCCCATCGCCATGCCGGTCATGCCGCGGGAACCGCGCCCGCCGCTCGCCGCCTCGGACATGCCGGTGGGCCGGCCCGAGGCCCGGCTCGTGGAGCCCGACCGGGCAGCCGCCGAGCGCGTGGCACCCGAGGCGCCGGCACCGCCGCGGGCGGAGGTCGCCATGCCACCGGGGCCGGTCGCCGGGACGGCACCGGACTTGCCGCCGAACGCCTTGGCCGCGAGCCCGGAGGCGCCCCCGGTCACCAGGCCGCCACCGAGTGCCGCCGGCGCGGAGAGACCCCCGTCGGCGGCGGCCGCGCCGGCCGGGTAGGTGCCGCTGAGTCCGTTGAGCCCGCCGGGACCGCCGCTCGCGCCCGGGATCACACCCGAGACCACGCCGTCGGCCGAGGTGTCACCCCCGGGCAGGTAGCTGCCGCCCGGCCCGGTCTGCCACGTGCCACCCGTCCCGTCGGCCCCGTCGTCGGTGGGATACGGGGTGGTGTCGGTGGGATAGGTGTCCGTGTCCGTGGTCTCGGTGTCGGTCTGCTCGGTCGGGTAGAGGTCCGGGTCCGTCGGGTCACCCGGGTCGGTCGGGTCCGTGGGATGGGTGTTGATCGGATCGTTGTCGGGGCCGGGGTCGGTGTTGTACGGCGGCTGGGTCGGGTGGTTCGTCGGGTTCGTCGAGTGGTTGCCCGAACCCGTGGAGGTTCCGGTCGAGCCCGGGTAGCCACCGCCGCCGGTGTCCGTGCCGCCACCGGTGGTGGGCGGGCGCTCCGCTCCCTCCGGCAGGGGCACGACCTGCGAGGCCTCGGTCATGCTGGTGTTGAACGTCTTCAGGTGCCGCCGAGCCGCTTCCTCACGGTTCCTCTTGTTCTGCTCGTAGACCTGCTGCCAGGCCTTGGCGCGCTTCTGGTCCTCGGGGAGCTCGTGCTCGGACGGGTTCTTGTACACCAGCGGGGGGTGCATCTGATCCATCTGGGCATTGACCTGACAGTCCGTGACCTCGCAGGACGGCAGCTCGTCGTAGGCGGTCTTGGCCGCCTTGCGGGCCTTCTCGACGTCGTCGAGCGACTTCTTGACCTTCTCCAGCTTCTCCGCGTGTCGGTCGATCCGCTTGTACAGGATCTCCAGGGTCTTCCTGGCCTCCTTGCCGGCGTCGCTGTCCCAGTACTCACCGAGGTCGGACGTGCGGATGCGACTGGCGATCCCACGAAGGTTGGCTGCCGCGTTGCTCCAGTCCTCCGACTCGGTGGTGGTCGGGTCGATCCAGGTGGTCTTCATCAGCTCGAGTTCGTACTGGCCGATCTTCCTGCCCCCACCACCGGCGGCCTCCGCCTTGACCATGGTCCCCTCCTTCGCCCGTCGTTCTCGATCGTTGTTCGTGTTCGTGCGTCCGTGCGCCCGAAGATCTACCGCGCGCCCTTGTACCGCTTGTTGCCGTCTTCGTCCTCGCGGGTCTCGGGTTCGCCGCCCGTGCCGCTGGTGTCCTCACCCGTGCCCGGGTCGGCGATGTCGACGCCGGCCTCGGTGGCCGCCTGGGTGCGATCCGTCACCACCTTGCGGTTCTTGCGGGCGGTCTCGTCGCTGATCCCGGTCGATTCGAAGGCGTTCTCGGCCGACCACTTGTGCTCCAGCTGCGCCAGCCGCGCCTTGGCCTGGTCGTCCTGCTCATCCATCAGCTTGGCCGACTCCAGGAGCGCCTTCTTGGTGTCCTCGATGTCCCGGTGCGCGCGGTGCAGCACGTCCTTGTAGGTGCGCTGCGCGGCGGCGTAGACGGAGCCGTACAGCCGGCCCCCCTCGGTGTCCGAGAACGAGTACTCGTGCATCTGGGTCTTGGTGACCTTGGTGTGCGCGGACTTGGCGTCATCCGCCCAACCCTGCACCTTGTGGTTGGCGAACCGCCTGATCGCCTCGGGTTCCGCACTGACCCCCTTGCCCGCGCGCGAACCCTCATCCGATGCCGATCCGGTGTCCGGTGTCGGCCGTGGCCCCGTCATGGTCGTTCTCCCTCCCGTCGTCACTCGCAGCCTTCGCGGCACGTGCCGGCACGGGACGATCCGTCCCGGCACGACCGTGAGCGCTGCCAGCGGCCGGCGTGCCGCCGGCCCCGGCCACGGGGCTCAGCCCCAGCGGCCCTTGTTCTTCTTCTCGCCCTCTTGGTAGCCGGCGTTGCTGTCACCGACCGTCTGACCGATCTGGTGCAGCACGAGCTTCATGTCCGCAAGCGCCTTGTTCCACTGGCTCTGCGCCTGCTGGTAGGCCTGCGACGCGTCGCTCTGCCAGTTCTCCTTGGTGGGCTTCAGGTCGCGGTCCATCTGCTGCAACCGGTCCTCGATCGTCTTGGCACCGTTCTTGATGTCGATCGAACCGGTGTCGAGCGAGTCGAAAGTGAGGTCAATCCCTCCGGACATGATCATCCCCCCAATCCGGCCGCGTGCTTGTTCAGCCAGTCGCGGGCCTGCTGGTCGTTCTGCTGATAGGTGGTGTCGGAGTCGAGCAGGTTGCGCTCGAAGACGTCCAGGGCGCCGGTGACCTTCTGCGCGTCATCCCGCCACCGCTGCATCAGCGTCCGGAACGCCGTGCCGGCGTCGCTGTTCCAGTGCATGGACTCCAGCTTGCCCTCGAGCGTCTTGATCTCCCGGTCGAGATCGACCTTGGCCTCTGCCACGATCTTGGCTGCTCTCGGTAGTGCGCCGTCTTCGACCTTGACTTTGCCCGGTGCCATCGTGCCTCCCTCATCTCTACTAGCCCGCCCCTTGACGGGTCACGGCACTCCAGGTGCCTGTGTGTTGTTCTCTCGCACCTCCCCCGGAGAACCAGGAGAGACGATACTCCCGATCCGGGTTCGTGCGCGGTCTGGACTTCGGCTTCCCCACCCAGCACGGGGCGGGTGGTCGGTCGACGCCATCTCTCGACCGCGCTCGACGTTGGGGTAGACGGCAGCCGCCCGGACACGGTTCCCTGGGTCACGGATTTTTTCGCTGGCTCCGGGACGGCGCCGACACCCCCGAAGGACAGCTCGCCCCGCGTGAGCCGCTCGGGTCGGCAGTCCCGATACGCTGGCCCCCGAGCAGTCACGCCCAGGGACAGGCGGGACAGGCGTGCTGCACTGCTGGACCGTTGCCGGACACCGAGGGGACCGATGAGCGTGACCGAGACGCCCACTTCCGCGAGCGCGCCCTCGCTGGTCCGGCTCTCCGTCTCGACGAGCACCCAGCGGATCGACGTGGGGGTGCCCGCCAACACGCCGGTCGCGGAGCTGATTCCGCCCCTGGTGCGTGCCCTCGGTGAGCTCTCCCCCGACAAGGTGCACGCCGGCTTCGCCCTGCAACGACCCGGAGGCGGGCTGCTCGACGGCGACCGCAGCCTCGCGGCCCAGGGAGTCGACGACGGCACCGCGCTCACCCTGCGCAGCGGCGCCGACCGGGAGGAGGCCAAGGTCTACGACGACGTGGTCGAGGCGGTCACCGACCTGGTGGAGACCCAGTCGGCCCCGTGGACGCCCGCCAACGCGGCGGTCACCGCGCTGGGTGCCGCGGTCACGTTCCTGCTGTGCGGGGCGTTGCTGCTGCTCACCACGCCCGGCGCCAACGTGTTGGTCCCGGTGACCGCCGGCGTGGTGGCCGGTCTGCTGCTGCTGGCCTCGGCGGTGCTCTCCCGCACTCCGGGCCAGTCGGCCTCGGCTGTGGCGATCGCGCTCACGGCGGCCCCCTACGCCGCCATCACCGGAGCCGCTCTGGCGCCGGACGAGGAGCCGTTCTGGGGCACGCCCCTGGTGGTGGTCGCCGGCGCGGTGCTGCTCGCCGGGCTGCTCGGACTGGCCGCCCTGCGCGAGCGCCGTGAGCTGTTGCTCGCACCCGCCGTCGCCGGACTGGTCCTGGCCGTCGCGGGCAGTGTCGTGGCCGGCATCCGGCACGACGTGATCGACGTGTTCACCGTGACCTTCGCCGTGGTCGTCATCCTCGGCAACGTCCTGCCCTGGGTGGCACTCTCGTCGGTCAATCTGCGCGCCCCGTCGCCGCGCAACGAGGCCGAGATCTTCGCCGGCGGCGAGCCGGTGGACGGCGACCGGGTGCGCGACCAGTTCCGTCGCGGCCAGCGGACCCTCACGGCACTGACCGTGGCAGGCGCGCTCGTCGCGGTGGTGAGCGCACCGCACGTCGTCCGCACCGGAGTGGTCGGGACGATCACGGCCACCGTCGGGTTCGTGGCCATCCTGTTGCGGACCCGGCACAGCCGGACCCGAAGTGGCGTCCTCACCTCGATGATCGCGGGCATCGTGGGATTGGCCGAGACGGCCGTCGCGGCCGCCCTGTTCCACCCGACCTGGCGGTCGACCCTCGCCGTCGTGCTGGCGGCCGTGGCGGCCGGCATCGTGGCACTCGCCCTCATCGCCCCCCGCACCCGGCTGCGGTTCGGTCGGATCGCCGACGCGCTCGACCTGGCCACGCTCGTCGCCCTGCTCCCCCTCGCGCTGACCGCCGCCGGCATCATCAGCGACCTGCGCTCATGACCGCAGCACGTCGCGCCGGGCGCGCGGGGGTTAGCCGCGTCATGCACCGCAGCACCCCGCATACGGCCGCCTCGTCCCGGGCACGGGGGTAGGCGAGCATGGCCACCAAGAAGGACCTGGTCCAGGCGCAGTCGTTCAGCAGGCGGCGCCTCACGACGGCGTTCGTCAGCGGCGCGCCCGGGGGGCGGGAGGTCGAGCCGACCAAGCCGCTCAAGGCCGTCATCGGCAGCATCACCCTGTCGATCCTGCTGGTCCTCGGCGGCCTCGCGCTCGGCCTGCTCAAGGGCGGCCTCCCGGACAAGTGGGACGACAACTCCCTGGTGGTCACCAAGCAGAGCGGCGCGCGCTACGTCGCGATCAGGGGCACCCTCTATCCGGTCATCAACACCACCAGTGCCCGGCTGCTGATCCCGGCCGACTCGTTCAAGATCGTCACGGTCGACGACGAGCAGATCGCCTCCACCGAGCGAGGTCCCACCATCGGGATCCTCGGCGCCCCGGACTCCCTGCCGCCCCCGAGCCGACTGGTCGACACCGGCTGGACGTCCTGTGTGAGCCCGACCGGCGGGACACACACCACGGTGTCCGCCACACCGGGGGTGCGACCGGCCACGGACCGCGCCGTCGTGGTCCGCACCGGTGGCCGGACCTTCGTGATGAGTGGAGGCTTCCGCTACCCCGTCGACCCGAAGCACGAGGCCGCGGTGCTGCGCGCCCTCGGCCTGGACGTCATGTCACCGATCAAGGCCCCGGGACTGTGGACCAACCTGTGGCCGCTCGGGCCGACCCTGGGTCCCGTGCCGTTGCGCAACGTCGGCGCCAAGGCGCCCGGCAAGGTCCCTGACGACGCGGTCGTGGGCTCCGTGCTGTCGGTCAGTGGCGCCGGCGCGACGCCACGCAAGTACGTCCTGCTGCCGAACGGCGAGCTGGCCCTGCTCAGCCCGGTGGCCGAGGCGCTCTATCGGATCGGGGCCGGCCGCGACGTGGGGCCGGACGTGCAGGTCAGCAACGCCCAGCTCGGGTCGCTGCGCACGAGCACCGACGCCTTCGTGTCCCCGAAGTGGCCGACCGCCATGCCCCGGCCACTCGCACAGACCGCGTGCGTCACGCTGGACTCGGGTCCCGGCGCCGCCCCGACGACGCAGCTGACCACGGCCTCGGACGCCACCGCGCCCGCGCGGGACCACAAGGTCGAGGTGGATCCCGGGGTCGGCAGCCTGGTCCGGGCCGTCAGCGGTGGCGCCCTGGACCACGGACCGATCATGGTCGTCGCCCAGACCGGGTCGGCCTACCCGGTGGCGCGCGAGCCGGAGGACATCCTGCAGCGACTCGGCTACACGCCAGAGAACATCACCCCGGTGCCCCAGGCCTGGGTCGACCTGTTCGATCCCGGTCCCGAGCTGGCACCGGGCGCCGCCGAGAGCCGGGTGGCCGGATCGGCCGGCTCCGGTGGACCGGACGGGTCCTCGTGAGGCGACGCGCCCTCCCCCGGGTCGGCGCGCTGGCCCTCGCCCTGGCGTTGACCCCGGTGGCCACCGGACCGGCCGTGGCCGGTCCCCTGCTCGCCGCACGACCCTCCCTGACTGCCGCCGGGGCGCAGTGCGACTCCAACGTGACTCGCTACATCGACCGGACACCGTCCGCCCTCGAGCGGCTGAGCGCTCGCCGGGCCTGGGGCCTGGCCACCGGGCGCGGCGTGGTGGTGGCGGTCGTCGGCTCGGGGGTCAACGTCGGCAACGCGCACCTGAAGGAGGCCGTGCTGCCGGGCACCGACTTCGTGCCGCCACCGCCGGACGACCAGTACGGCGACCTGACCAAGGCCCAGCAACGAGCCCTCGACCGGCAACGGGATCTCGCCGCGAAGGGGTGGTGGGACGAGTCGGGCCACGGCACGGCGATCGCCGGCCAGATCGCGGCCCGCCAGGTCGACCGCTCGGGTCTGCTCGGACTCGCGCGGGACAGCAAGATCCTCCCGGTCCGGGTCTACGCGTCCACGGACTCCTCGGCCGAGGACGAGGACCGTGGCCCCGACGTCGGCCGGATGGCGCAGGGCATCCGGTGGGCCGCCGACCACGGGGCCGACATCATCAACGTGTCGATGAGCAGCACCATCGACGACCCGGCCCTGCACGCGGCCGTCCGCTACGCCACCCGCAAGCACGCGCTCGTGGTCGCCAGCGCCGGCAACCGGGCCACCACGGAGGACAAGGGCGACAGCCCCCGGTACCCCGCCGCCTACCCGGAGGTGCTCGGTGTCGCCGCGACCGACACCGACGACCGCGTGACCAATGACTCGATCCACGGACCGCACGTGGACCTCGCCGCCCCCGGCACGGACGTCCTCACCACCTTCTGGGCGGCCGGCGACTGCGTGCTGAGCAGCTCGGACCAGTCGAGCAGCTACGCCACGGCCTACGTGAGCGCCAGCGCCGCCCTTGTCGCCGACCACTTTCCGGACGAGTCACCGGCGCAGTGGCGCTACCGGCTCGAGGTCTCCGCCTCCCGGCCGGACCGGGCTCAGCGGGACAACCGCATGGGATGGGGCGTGGTCCAGCCCTATGCCGCACTGACCTTCGTGGTCGACGGCTCGGCGCCCGGCCCGCGGGCACCCGGCCAGGATCCGGCACCGCGAACCACGCCGCAGCCACTCGCGCTGGACCTGGGCGTCCGCGCGGACGCCCGTGAACCGGCGCGGAACCACGCGCTGTGGTGGGGGCTGGGCGGCCTCACCGCGATGCTGGGCCTGGGCCTGACCGCCCGGATGGTCCGGCTGCGCCGGCGCGGCGGCGACACCACGCCGTAGCGGACGGGCGCCACTGACCGGACGCGCCACGAGGCACCGGGTACGGTGCTGGAGTGGTGCGACGGGGATGGATCGCAGCGGCAGGGACCGTCGTCCTGGGGCTGCTGCTGTGGGTGACCAGCAGCCGACCGGTCACCGTGCTCGGATCCCCCCGTGACCCCTTCGAGCTACCCCGGGCGACGATCCAGCCGGTGACCCGGACACAGCCCGCGGGCCCCACCCGCACGCCGACGGTGCTGGAGACCGCTCCGCCCGCTCACGGCGGCACCCTGGTCGGCCTCCTGCTCGAGATCCTCGCGGTCCTGGTGGTCGTCACGGTGCTGGGGGCGTTCGCCTACTACGTGGTCCGGCTCTGGCGCTACCGCCAGGAACGGCCCCGTGAGGAGGCGTTCGAGACGCTCCCCGATGTGGCCGACTCCGTGGTGGAGGACGCCGAGTCGCAGTTCGCCGCGCTCGCCGAGGGCCAGCCCCGCAACGCGATCGTCGCCTGTTGGCTGCGGCTCGAGGAAGCGGTGGCGAGCTCGGGGCTGCCCCGCCGGCCCAGTGAGACCTCCGCGGAGTTCACCGCTCGTGTGCTGGACGACCGCTCGCTGGACGCCGATGCCATCCACGAGCTGGCCGAGCTCTACCGGGTGGCACGCTTCTCCACCCACGCCCTCGGTGAACCCGACCGACACCGCGCGGTCGAGGCTCTCCGGCGGTTGCACGCCGACCTGGTCACGACTCGGAGAGCCGGCGAGCGCCAGTCCGCCCGGGCAGCAACGGATTCCGGCTCGACCTCGTCCGACCGGTCCGGAGGTGGACAGGTATGAGGGGTCCTTGGCGCCGTCGGATCCTCCTGTTGGTCGCCGTGTGGCTGGTCGTCGTCGTGCTCGGCTGGTGGCTGGACGCGGAGCCCGCGGTCACCGTCCTGTTCGGCTACCTCGCCGCCCTCTTCGCGGTCGGCTGGCTCCTGGCCGACCTGGACGTGGTGGCCCAGCCCGGCCACTGGCGCGGCTCCTACTCGCCGGCGCCGAGACCACGCGGCGCCGACCCGCGGCTCTCCCGCCTGCACCGGATGGTCTTCGACGCCGTCGACCGGGACGCCCGTCGGCACCGGCGGCACCGGCCGCCGGTCGAGCTCCAGCAACTGCTCGCGGACCTGGTGGACGAACGACTCGAGTCCGCACACGGCATACGGCGTGGTGATCCGCGAGCCGACCAGCTGCTCGGTCCGGAGCTGCTCGACTACCTGTCCCGTCCACCCGACCGGCTGGGCGACCTGCGCCGGTCCACCCTGTCCGACCACCTCACGAGAATCGAGGCCCTGTGACCACTCCCCCCGACCTGCCCACCGTGTCCCGTCTGGCACACGAGGTGCTCGACCGTGTGGAGAGCGCCGTGGTCGGCAAGCGATCGTCGCTGGTGCTCGTCCTCAGCAGCATCCTCGCCGGCGGACACGTGCTGCTCGAGGACTTCCCCGGGCTGGGCAAGACCCTGGCCGGCCGCTCGTTCGCGCAGGCGCTCGGGCTGGACTTCACCCGCGCGCAGTTCACCCCCGACCTGTTGCCGAGCGACCTCACCGGGTCGTTCATCTACAACCAGCGCAGCACCGAGTTCGAGTTCCGGCAGGGTCCGCTGTTCACCGGGCTGCTGCTCGCCGACGAGATCAACCGCACCCCGCCCAAGACGCAGGCCGCGCTGCTGGAGGCGATGCAGGAGCGGCAGGTGACCGTCGAAGGCCGCACCTTCGCGCTGCCCGCCCCCTTCCACGTCCTGGCGACGGCCAACCCGGTGGAGTACGAAGGCACCTACCCGCTGCCCGAGGCCCAGCTGGACCGCTTCCTCATGCGGGTGAGCTTCGGCTACCCCTCGGCGCAGGAGGAGGCCGACGTGCTGCGCCGGCGGGTCGCCCGGCAGCACGAGGAGCAGACGCTGGAGCCCGTCACGGACGCGGCCGGGCTGCTGGCGATGCAGGCCGCCATCGAGACCGGCCAGGTGGACGCCAGCATCGAGGACTACTGCGTCGCCCTGGCCGCGGCGACCCGCGAGCACCGGCACGTCCTCGTCGGCGCCTCCCCCCGCGGCTCGCTCGCGCTGCTGCTCACCGCCCGGTCGTATGCGGTGCTGCAGGGTCGTGACTACGTCGTCCCCGAGGACGTCAAACAGGTCGCGCGCGCCGTCCTCGAGCACCGGATCACGGTGAAGCCGGAGCTGTGGATGAGCAACGTGTCGGGGGCCTCGGTGGTGCAGGAGGTGCTCGACTCGGTGCCCACCCCGTCGGCCCGCGAGACCCAGCGGGTGGGCTGAGGTGGCCGGGCGCAGCGCCACGTGGCGGCCCACCCCGGCACATCTGCGTGCGCTCCTGGTCGCCGCGGTCACCGTCGTGGTGTCGCTGGTGCTGCACCGGCCGGACCTGCTCGTGCTCGGGGTGCCGTTCGCCGTCATCGCGCTGTGGGCCACCCTGACCCGGCCGGTGCGCGCCCCCTCGGTGAGCGCCGCGCTGCCGCTCACCACGCTGCGGGAGGGCGAGGCGACCGCCTGGACCGTCCGGGTGGAGCCCGTGCCGGGCCTCGAGGAGGTCACCGCGGTGCTCGAGGCGCCGCGGTGGTCGACCCTGGATCCGCCCACCGGCGTCCGGTCGCTCGCGGTGGCCCGGACCACCGAGGACCGGCCGACGGCCGTGAGCATCCCCTGGCGGTCGCTGCGCTGGGGCCGGCGCAGCCTGGGGCCGGGTCTGGTCGGCGCCTTCAGCTCCTGGGGGGCGTTCCGCTACGGCCCGGTCGAGCTCGAGCCGATCCGCACGACGACGCTGCCGCTGCCGGCGGTGTTCGACACCGCCGCCCCGGCGCCCCACCCTCGCGGCCTGGTCGGGGTCAACCGCGCCGCGAGCCCGGGCGACGGCAGCGAGTTCGCCAGCATCCGCCCGTTCCAGGTCGGCGACCGCCTGCGCCGGGTGCACTGGCCGGTCTCCACCCGCACCGGGGAGCTGCACGTCACCTCCAGCTACGCCGACCAGGACAGCCACGTGGTGCTCGTCGTGGACGGGTTCAACGACCTGGGCGTGAGCGAGGGCATCGAGGGGGCCGCGAGCACCCTCGACGTCACGGTCCGTGCCGCCGGCGCGGTGGCCGAGCACTACCTGCACCGCGGCGAGCGGGTCAGCCTGCGCGTCCTCGGCGCGGCCGACGTCACCCGGCTGCCCGCGGCAACCGGGGCCCGGCACCTGCGCCGGGTGCTGGACAGCCTGGCCGCCATCCGACCCGGCACGGACCGCGACCCCGACGAGCGGCTCACCCAGCTCGGCATCGGGGCCGGCGCGCTCGTGGTGATGCTCTCGCCGCTGGTGTCCCCGGTGGCGCTGCAGCACGCCGTGACCCTCGCGCGCCGCGGCCTGACCGTGGTCGTCATCGACAGCCTGCCGGAGGGCCTTCCGGCCCCCGGTGAGGACCGCTACGCCGCGCTGTCCTGGCGGCTGCGGCTGCTGGAGCGGGACCGGGAGATCCGCCGGATCGAGCGCGCCGGCGTGCCCGTGGTCGCCTGGGCCGGACCGGGCAGCCTCGACCAGGTGCTGCGCGAGCTCGCCCGCCGGGCGGCCGGACCCCGGATGGCCCACTCGTGAGAGGGCTGCGGGGGCTCGACGAGGCGCTGCGCGACCTGCTGCAGCTCGGCCGGGCCGAACTGACTCTGCGCCTCGCCATCCTGGCGTCCACCGTCTGCTTCCTCGTCGTGGTGGCGCTCGCCGGCTCGCTCGCCGCGTGGGCGGCCGCCCTCGGCCTCCTGCTCGGCGCGCTCACCATGCTCGCCCCGGTCAGCGAGGCGGGCCTGGTGACGACCTTCTTCCTCCTCGGGGTCTGGTACTTCGGGGTCCAGGACTCACCGTGGACGCTGTGGACCCCGGCGGCCGCGCTGTCCCTGCTGGCCCTCCACGTGACCACGAGTGCGGCGGGCCGCTCGCCGGTCGCGGGCGGTCTGGCGGCAGGCAGCCTGGGCAGGTGGACGCTGCGCACCTTGATCGTGGGCGGCGTGACCGTCGCGGCCTTCCTGCTCGGCTGGGCCTTCTCCCGGGTGGACGCGGCCGGCAGCCTGGTGCTGGCGACCGCTGCCGGTGTGCTGGTCGCAGCCCTGCTGCTGGCCGCCCGGCGCTGGGCGCTGACCGGCCCCCGCCGGCAGGTCTCCTCAGCGGCGGTCGCGGAGGAGTCCGGCGGTCAGGCCGACTCCTTGCGCTGACGCCGCTGCCGGGCCGGGCGCTCCTCGCGCCGCACGATCGTCGGGTTGACGTTGTCCAGCACGACCTCGCGGGTCACCACGACCCGGGCGATGTCGTCGTCGCTCGGCACGTCGAACATGACCGGGAGGAGGACCTCCTCCATGATGGCGCGCAGACCCCGCGCGCCGATGCCACGCAGCATCGCCTGGTCGGCGACCGCCTCGACCGCGTCGTCGGTGAACTCCAGCTCCACGCCGTCGATGTCGAACATCCGCTGGTACTGCTTGACCAGCGCGTTGCGCGGCTCGGTCAGGATCCGCACCAGCGCCTCCCGATCGAGCGGCGACACCGTGGTGATCACCGGCAACCGGCCGATGAACTCGGGGATGAGGCCGAACTTCATCAGGTCCTCGGGCATCACGTCGCCGTAGGACTCACCGACGTCCTTGGGGTGGTGCAGCTCCGAGCCGAACCCGAGCCCCTTCTTGCCGGACCGGGACTCGATCAGTTTCTCCAGCCCGGCGAACGCACCGCCGACGATGAACAGCACGTTCGTCGTGTCGATCTGGATGAACTCCTGGTGCGGGTGCTTGCGTCCGCCCTGCGGGGGCACCGACGCGGTGGTGCCCTCGAGGATCTTCAGCAGCGCCT
>CAYRLV010000058.1:0-14632 GCA_964425155.1 uncultured Ornithinicoccus sp.
GGCCGTGCCAGGTGATCTTGCCGCCGCGGTCCACGTCGATCACCGGGGTGCCGTCCACCGGCCGCTCGTGCGGCTCGGTGCGCTTGCCCGCGGTGTAGACCGCGGTGTGCTCGAGCAGCAGCACGGTGTCGGGCTCCTCGCCGGCGACGACCGCCGCGTGGACGTCGCGCTGGTGCTCCCAGGCCCGGAGGTAGTCGACGGTGTCGGGGGCGAAGCCGAGGTGCTCGAAGCGCATGGGTCGAGACTACGCGCCCGTGTGAGCCGCGGCCGGGCCGGCGCTGGCCCTACGCTGGACCCACCCGACCGCCCTGACCGCACGACTCGCCCGACCCGAGGGAGTGCCATGCCGCGAGCCGACGTCGACGCCGCCCAGGAGGCGGCCGAGCGAGCCGCGCCACCCACCCGGCGGCGGGTCGGCCGGCTGGCGGCCGTGCTCGCGATCATCGTCGTCTGGCTCGCCGTCGCCGCGATCGGTGGCCCGCTCGTCGGGCGCCTCTCGGAGGTGCAGAAGAACGACAACGCCTCGTTCCTGCCCGCCTCGGCGGAGTCGACCGAGGTCAGTGACCTCGCACGCGGGTTCTCGCCGGTCGACGCGCTGCCGTACTTCGTCGTCGTGGAGCGGCCGTCCGGGCTGACCGACGCGGACCGGGCTGCCGTGCAGGAGTTCGTGTCCGGGGTCCCGCAGCTCCCGCTGGCGGTCGGGGACAAGACGCTGGGCGACTACCTCGTGTCGCCCCCGAGCCAGGCCGTCCCGAGCGCGGACGGGAAGGCGCTCATGGTGCCGGTGCTGCTCGACGCCGATCGCGCCAGCGACACCATCGACGGCTCCACCCCGCTGTATGAGGGGGCGCAGGCCATGCGCACGGCCGCGGCCGACACGCTCAAGGCCGACGGGCTGAACGTCTACGTCACCGGCCCCGCGGGCGTCCTGGCCGACTTCGTCGACGCGTTCTCCGGGATCGACGGGATCCTCCTGCTCGTCGCTCTCGTCGTCGTGTTCATCATCCTGCTCGTGGTCTACCGCAGCCCGATCCTGCCCATCGCGGTGCTGGTCAGCGCGGTGATCGGGCTCTCCCTGGCCGTGCTGGTCGTCTACCCCCTCGCCAAGCACGGCGTCCTCGACGTGAACGGGCAGACCCAAGGCATCCTGTTCATCCTGGTGGTGGGGGCCAGCACCGACTACGCCCTGCTGCTCGTGGCGAGGTATCGCGAGGAACTGCACGACCACCCGAGCTCGTGGGCGGCCATGCGGGTGGCCTGGCGGGCGGCCGTCGAGCCGATCGTCGCCAGCGGGTCCACGGTCATCCTGGGCCTGCTCTGCCTGTTGCTGTCCGACCTCGGCAGCACCCGCGGCCTCGGTCCGGTCGGCGCCCTGGGCATCGTGGGTGCCCTGCTGGCGTCGCTGATCTTCCTGCCTGCGGTGCTGCTGCTGTTCGGCCGGCGCATCTTCTGGCCGCTGATCCCGCGGGTCGACCATGTCCACTCCGAGGACTCCGTCGGGCGCCGTGGCATCTGGGGGAGGGTCGCCGGTGTCGTCGGCCGCCACCCACGGCGCACCTGGGTCATCACCCTGGTCGCGCTCTTGGCCTGTGCCGCGTTCCTGCCCACGTTCAAGGCCAGCGGCACGACCCAGGCCGAGCTGTTCCGCAACCCGGTCGAGTCCGTGACCGGCCAGAAGGTCATGGCCAAGCACGACTTCGCGGGCGGGGCGGGCACGCCGGTGGAGATCGTGGCACCGTCCGGATCGGCCGACCGTGTCGTGTCGATCGTCAAGCAGGTCAAGGGAGTCGACCAGGTCACCGTCACCGGCACCGAGCAGGGCGGTGAGCCGAAGGTCGTGGACGGGCGGGTGCTGGTCGACGCGACGCTGCACTACGGCTCCGACAGCCAGGCCGCCATCGACACGGTCAAGGACCTGCGAAGCCAACTGGACGAGGTGGGCCCCGAGGTCCTCGTCGGGGGCGACACCGCGGCCAACCTCGACGTGCGTGAGGCGAGCAAGCGTGACCTGCGGGTCATCATCCCGGCGATCCTCGGCGTCATCTTCGTGGTGCTGATGCTGTTGCTCCGATCCGTCGTCGCGGCAGTGCTGCTCGTGGCCGCCAACGTGGTCTCGTTCGCGGCCACCCTCGGGGTGTCCGCCCTGGTGTTCAACCACCTCTTCGACTTCCCCGGCGGCGATCCGGGGTTGCCGCTCTATGCCTTCGTGTTCCTCGTGGCCCTCGGCATCGACTACTCCATCTTCCTGATGACCCGGGTCCGGGAGGAGTCCGCCACTCGCGGGACCCGGCCCGGCGTCCTCGTCGGGCTCGCCGTCACGGGCGGCGTCATCACCAGCGCGGGCGTGGTGCTCGCGGCGACCTTCTCGGCCCTGTCGGTGATCCCGATCCTGTTCCTGCTGCAGATCGCCTTCCTCGTCGGGTTCGGCGTGCTGCTGGACACCTTGGTGGTGCGATCGCTGCTGGTGCCATCGTTGGTCCACCAACTCGGTTCCCGGACCTGGTGGCCGAGCGCGCTGGACCGTCCCCGCGGTCGCCACGAGGCGGCCGCACTGCGCAGGGCCACCGGGCCCACGGAAGGAGCATCGTGACCAAAGTCGGGATCGCGGGATACGGCATGGCCGGTCGCGAGCTGCACGCCCCTCCCGTCGTGACCGCCGGTATGACGGTCGCCGCCGTCGCGACGAGCAACCCCACCCGGGCGGAGCAGGTGCGCCAGGAGCATCCGGGGGCCGAGGTCGTGCCCGACCTGGACGCCCTGCTGCGGGTCGACGACCTCGACCTGCTGGTCCTGGCGACCCCCACCGGTGACCACGCGGCCCAGACGCTCGCGATCATCGACGCCGGGATCCCCGTGGTGGTCGACAAACCGCTCGCGGTCGACGCCCCGCAGGCCCGGGAGGTCGTCGCCGCCGCGGAGAAGGCCGGTGTGCCGCTCACCGTGTTCCAGAACCGCCGCTACGACGCGGAGCACGCCACCTTGCGCGAGGTCGTCCGCAGCGGACGGCTCGGTGACACCTATCGGCTCGAACTGCGCTGGGAGCGCTGGCGCCCCACGCCCAAGGACCGGTGGCGGGAGACCGCTCCGCCAGAGCGTGGCGGCGGCCTCCTGCTCGACCTGCACTCGCACCTCGTCGACGGCGCGGTCGAGCTCTTCGGCCCGGTCGAACGCGTCTATGCCGAGCTCGCTGCGCACACGACCACGGCGGAGGACGACGCGTTCCTCGCCTGCCACCACGTATCCGGGGTGGTGTCGCACCTCGGGACCATGTCCGTCGCGGGGGCGCCGGGGCCTCGCGTCCGCCTGCTGGGAAGCCAGGGTGCCTTCGTCCTCGGTGACTTCGAAGGCGAGCTCAACATCTTCCCCGACCTGGCCGACGCGGACGCCGCCCAGTCCGGCTGGATCTACCGCGGGGCGGAGCGCGAACCGGTCACCCGCGCCACCTCCGAACAGGCCGACTTCTACCGCGCGGTCGCGGCGGCCCTGGCTCAGGGCGACCGAGCCCAGGTCCAGGCCGCGATGCCGGTCGATCCCCGGGACGCGCTGCACGTCATGGACGTGATCGACGCGGCCCGGGTGAGCGCGGCGCAGGGCACCGTCGAGCGGATCACACCTTCAGGCGATCGCTGACTCGAGCCGAGCCGCGAGTCCAGGGCCAGGTGATCAGCGCCCACACGCCGGCCACCAGAGCGGCCTCCACCACGACGTACCGCGGCCACGGACCGAGCACGTCCAGCAGCGAGGGTGTGGACGGCTTGCCGTTCAGGTAGCCGTAGTTGCTGCCGACGGCGACGTTGAGGCTCATCACGAGCACGGCCCAGACTGCGGTCAGGCCGAGGGCGAACCGGTAGCCGCGCCAGTCGGGGCCCCGGCCGGCACCGACGAGGTAGCAGGCGGCCCACACCGGGGTCAGGTGCCGGACCCAGTAGCCGAAGAACTGCACCTCCGGGAAGACGTGCGGCAGGTCCGGGGTGAGGATCGCCTGGAGGGTGAGGGTGAGGCCCCAGAAATAGAGGACCGCCGACCAGCTGGCGCTGCCGGTCAGCAGCGCGACGACGGCCACGATCCAGGCGAAGTCGCAGATCTGCACCGGCAGCGCGGTCCGCCAGGCGCCCACGGCGTTCACCCAGTTGAGGGTCTGGAATGGCCCGCAGACCACCAGGATGACCAGCCCGGAGACCCGCCGGAACCACAGCTGCGCCGGTGGGGACAGCCGCAGGCCGGCGAGCACGGCTCCGGCACAACCGGCGGCGAAGAGGCCGAGGATCAGCGCGTGCTCGGCGCCGTAGGCGACGAACTCCTGCTGATACCCGCCGGCCTGCACGGATCCAGTCTCCCGTGTCGGGACCCCGTTGCCGCGAAGGCGCGACCGCACGAGCACGCGGCGGCGCACCGGACGGGACGCGGCGCGCGGCTGGCAGCATCAGGGCGACGGCCGCCCGGCGACCACTTCTCGGGTCCGGCGGAGTCGGTACTGCTCGAAGCAGTCCACACCGATCAGGAGGACCGACCGTGCGCACACTCATCTACACCGCCTTCGTCTCGCTGGACGGCGTCGTCGACTCGCCGGGCGGAGGTTCGACCGAGCCGCACCGCAGCGCCGGCTGGACCTTCCAGGACATCGAGTTCGTCCCGGAGGCCTACGAGATCAAGGAGAGGGAGCAGGAGGAGGCGGCGGCGATGATGCTGGGCCGTCGCAGCTACCAGACGTTCAGCCCGGTCTGGCCGACCATGGAGGAATTCGCCCGCTACAACGCGCTGCCGAAGTACGTCGTCTCCACCACCCTGTCCGACGCCGACCTGGTCAGCGGCTGGGGCGAGACCACCCTCCTGCGGTCGCTCGACGACGTGGCGCGGCTCAAGGACGGTGACGGCGGCCCGATCATCATCCACGGCAGCGCCACCTTGGCGCGCACCCTGTCGGACGCCGACCTGCTCGACCGCTACCACCTGTTGGTGTTCCCCCTGCTGCTCGGGGCGGGCAAGCGGATGTTCAGCGACACCGACCGCGACAAGAAGCGACTGACGCTCGTCGAGAGCGAGTCCTACGCGAACGGCATACAGAAGCTCGTGTATGACGTCACCGCGTGACGTGCGCGTGCGTCGCCTCGGCAACGGGGGAGCCGAGGGCTGCTCGCCGGCGCGTCCACGCGAGCGCGACCAGCGCGAGGCCGGCCGGCCACACCAGGTACCACCCGAAGGTGGTGGCGGTCCCGAGGACGAGGACCAGGCCGGTCGCGGCCACGGCGCGCTCGCGCCGACGTGACAGCAGGCGGACGGCAGCGGCGGTGCCGGCGGCGTAGACGGTGACGATGGCCGAGGTGGTCAGCAGCACGAGTCCGTCGAGGGGAACCAGTCCCGTGGCGAGAACGACGAAACCGACGACGCAGCCGGCGGCCGTCACCGCCAGGCTCCGGCGGGGCGTCTCGCCCGGGCCGGCGCCCCGGGCGAACCAGGTGGGGAGGGCGCCGTCGCGACCGAGTGCGGCCCCGAGCCGGGAGACACCGTTGACGTAGGCGTTGAGCACCCCGACGGTGAGGACGACGGCGAGCAGTGTCACGAGTGGGGCGGCGAGGTCTCCGAGCCCGTAGGTCAGCAGGGCGGTCAACGGCGCACCGCCCGTGGCGGCGGAGTGGTCCAGCGCGAGGACGACGGTCGTGGCGAGGCCGAGGTAGAGGACGCCCACGATGGCGAGCGCGGCCACGGTGACCCGGGGCAGGTCGCGGGCCGGGCGGCGGAACTCCCCACCCAGGTGGCTCATCGCCTCCCAGCCGGCGAAGGCCCAGACGATCAGCCCGACCGCCCGCCCGGCGCCGCTCCAGCCGTGCGGCGCGAACGGCTGCAACCGGTCGAGCCGGACGTGCGGCAGGGCGACGGCCACCGCGGCGGCGAGCATCACCAACAGCACGGCCGCGACGACCCGCTGGACGGCCGTGGACGTGCGCAGCCCGATCGCGCTGCTGACGAGGACGAGGAGCACGACGGCGGCCGTGGTGAGGAGGGCGGTGGCTCTCCCGCCGCCGATGAGGTGCGCGACGTAGTCGCCCGCGAAGTAGGCCGACGCGGGCACGCCGAGCGGGATGGTCAGGTAGAAGCACCAACCGGCGACGGCGGCGGAGCGGGGCCCGAACGCCTGCCGGACGTAGGTGGCGACTCCGCCGGCATCCGGCATCCGCGCGCCGAGGAGGGCGAAGGTCCATGCGATCGGCACCGACGCGAGCACCAGCGCCACCCAGGCCACGAGCGAGGCGGGCCCGGCGACCCGGACGGCGAGGCCGGGTAGCGCCAGGACCCCGGTGCCGAGGACGGCGCCGAGGTAGAACGCGAGCCCCGAGCCCAGCCCGAGCCCGCCGGGCCGCGCCGGCACCTGCTCGGCCGCGGCCCCGGCGAGGGTGCTGCTTCCCGCGCCGGGTGCCGCGCCGTGGTGCGGCGGGGTGGCCGGGGTGAGTCGCTTCATACCACTCAGCGTCGGTGGCGGAGGCACGCCAGCACCAGCGGCAGAAATGACACCTGTGCCATCATTTGTGCCATGCCTCGCTCGTCGTCCCCGCGGCCGCACCGGGTCGCCATCGTGGTCACCGCCCGACTGCCCGTGCTCGAGCTCGCCGTGCCCATCGAGGTGTTCGGCACGCAGCGACGCGACCTCGCCGACCCGTGGTACGACTGCTCGCTGGTCGCGGGGGAGCCCGGCGACCTCGCCGTCCAGGGCGGGCTGCACGTGCGCCCCGAGCACGGGCTGGACCACCTCGAGCAGGCGGACACGGTGATCGTCCCGGCCTGCGACCGGATCACCCAGGTCACCCCGCCCGAGCCGCTGCTGACCGCGTTGCGGCAGGCCCACGAGCGTGGGGCGAGGGTGGCCGCGCTGTGCACCGGCGCCTACCTGCTCGCGGCTGCCGGGCTGCTCGACGGCCGGCCGGCGACCACGCACTGGATGAACCTCGACGACTTCGGGCAGCGGTATCCGCGGGTCAGGCTCGACCGCAACGTGCTGTTCACCGACATCGACGGGCGGCTGTTCACCTCGGCCGGCAGTGCCGGCGGCATCGATCTGTGTCTGCACCTGGTGCGGCAGGACCTCGGTGCCCGGGTCGCGGCGGTCGTGGCGAAACGGATGGTCCTGCCCGCCCAACGCGAGGGCGGGCAGGCGCAGTTCATCGACCACGACACCGTGCCGGTGCCGCCGCCGACGACGTTCGGGGACGTGCTGGAGTGGGCGCGCAGGCACCTCGCCGAGCCCCTCACGGTCGACGACCTGGCCCGGCGGTCGGCCCTCAGCCGGCGGCACTTCCACCGCAGCTTCGTGCGGGCCACCGGCCAGTCGCCGCTGCAATGGGTGCAGAGCCAGCGGGTGCGCCGGGCCCAGGAGCTGCTCGAGCAGACCGACCTCACCGTCGAGCAGATCGCGAGTCGCACGGGGTTCGCCAACAGCAACACGTTGCGGACCCACTTCGTCCGCGCGGTGACGGTGACCCCGCAGACCTACCGGCGGGCCTTCCGCGCCGAGACGGCCTGACCGGGCGACCACGCGGGCCCGCACCTCGCGGAGTTGCTGGGGTTTCGTGCACTCGGCGTCACGGTTTCCCAGCAACTTCGGGGCGTGGTGCGGAGTTGCTGGGGTTTCGTGCACTCGGCGTCACGGTTTCCCAGCAACTCCTGGGATGGGGGTGCCGCGACGCGCCGGGGGTTACGCCCGTGGCGCAATGTCTTGGCGACGAAGCGCGACCCGGCCGTAGGCTGAGAATCGGGACGCGATTCGGCGCCCCGACGAC
Organism: uncultured Ornithinicoccus sp.; assembly: GCA_964425155.1. Classification (GTDB taxonomy): domain Bacteria; phylum Actinomycetota; class Actinomycetes; order Actinomycetales; family Dermatophilaceae; genus Segeticoccus. The sequence goes on from CAYRLV010000058.1 coordinate 7,773, forward strand.
GACCGACGGGAGGCGCCATGTCCGACGCACCGCAGGTGGTCCCGCTGCACCAGCCCCCGGGCCGACGGGTGCGCCGACCCCGCCGGGAACCGTTGTGGCGGCACGTCATCGGTGACGTGCTGCGGCAGGAGCGCCGACGCCAGGGACGCACCCTGCGTGAGCTGTCCGAGGACGCGCAGGTCTCGATGGCCTACCTGTCCGAGGTCGAGCGGGGACGCAAGGAGGTCTCGTCCGAGCTCCTCGCGGCCACCGCCCGTGCCCTCGGGCTGACCCTCGCCGACCTGGTCGCCCGCACGCACGAGCTGCTCGCCGCCGAGCAGGCGGCCGCGCAGGAACCGCTGGTCCTCCGCACGGTGACCACTCGTCATACGGGAACGGCCGGCGGAACCGCGCACGACCGCGGCCCGGTCTCGCTGGCCGCCTGACCGGCGAAGGAGCTGCGGCCGTTCACGCCGCGGCGTCCTCGCGACGGGTGATGACCTCGTCGGCGAGGCCGTAGTCGACCGCCTCGGCCGCGGTGAACACCTTGTCGCGGTCCATGTCCGCCCGCAGCTTGGCGGCGTCATGAGGGGTATGCCGGGTGAGGACCTCCTCGACCTGCGACCGGATCCGTAGCACCTCCTTGGCCTGGACGGACAGGTCCGACACGGTGCCCTGCTGGCCGCCGGCAGCCGGCTGGCTGAGCAGCACGCGGGCGTGCTCGAGAACGAACCGGCGCCCCGGGGTGCCCGCTGCCAGCAGCACCGCCGCCGTGGAGACCGCCTGCCCGACGCAGAACGTGGAGACCGGGGGCCGCACGAACTGCATCGTGTCGTAGATCGCCATCAGGGCCGGGAAGGAGCCACCGGGGGAGTTGAGGTAGACGGCGACCTCGCGTTCCGGGTTCTCCGACTCGAGATGGATCAGCTGGGCGATCACGACGTTGGCCACGCCGTCGTCGATCTCGGTGCCCAGGAAGATGATGCGCTCCGAGAGGAGCCGGCTGTAGATGTCGAACGACCGCTCGCCGCGGGAGGTCCGCTCGATGACGGTGGGGATCGTGTACTGCCCGGCCATCACAGACCCACCCTCCGCCGTGCGGGCGCTGGTCGCACGTCATCCAAGGTCTCCACGATGTGGTCGACCATGCCGTACTCGAGGGCTTGCTGCGCGGTGAACCAGCGGTCGCGATCTCCGTCCCGGGCAATGGTTTCCGGCGTCTGACCGGTGTGCTCCGCAGTGATCTCCTCGATCCGGCGCTTGGTGTACTCGTGGCTCTCGGCCTGGATCGCGATGTCCGCCGCCGTGCCGCCGATGCCGGCGGACGGCTGGTGCATCATGATCCGGGCGTTGGGGAGGCTGTGCCGCTTGCCCTTGGCGCCCACACAGAGGAGGAACTGCCCCATGCTGGCGGCGAACCCCATGGCCAGGGTCGAGACGTCGTTGGGCACCAGGCGCATGGTGTCGTAGATCGCCATCCCGGCGGTCACCGACCCCCCGGGGGAGTTGATGTAGAGGCTGATGTCACTCCGCGGGTCCTCGGCCGAGAGGAGCAGCAGCTGGGCGCAGACCCGGTGCGCCGACGCGTCGTCGACCTGCGTGGACAGGACGATGATCCGCTGGCCGAGCAGCCGGGTCGCGAGGTGGTCGTCGAACGGTGTGGGGCGGGGCTCGTCGTCGGCGGCCCGCGGCATCCGGTGGACGAGGGGTGGACTGGTCATGGGCGTCCTCCTGTGGTCGGGCGGCGGCGGTTGCCCCCGCTTCCTCCACGGTGCGCCCGACGCGGCAGCGCAGTCGCGCGAATCTGCCCTCGGCAGATCTGCTGACGGCAGTCAGCCCGAGCTCGAGGGGAGCAAGCGCGAAAAAAGGTGACCACCCCGCATACCGGTCGCAGGTAACGTTCCTCGGCGTGACAACTTCCGAGTGGACACCCGAGCACGAGGTCGACGCGGAGCTCGCGCGCACCCTGATCGCGAGGGACTTCCCGCAGCTGCGGGCTGGATCCGTGGAGCTGCTCGCCACCGGCTGGGACAACACGGTCTTCCTCGTGGACGACGAGTGGGTGTTCCGGTTCCCGCGGCGGCAGATCGCCGTCCCGGGAGTCGAGCGCGAGATGGCGGTCCTGCCCCTGCTGGCACGACGACTCCCGCTGCCGGTGCCCGTGCCCGATCTGGTGGGGCAGGCCTCGGACGAGTTCCCGTGGCCGTACTGGGGTGCGCGGACGATCCGAGGCGAGGAGCTGGCCGACGTCCGGCCGCCGGAGGAGGCGCGAGTCGCGCTCGCCGGGGACGTCGGAGCGTTCCTGCGGGCCCTGCACGCGCCCTCGCTCGCGCGTGACGCCGGGGAAGGGTTGCCGGTCGACCCGATGGACCGGGCGGATCCGGCGATCCGGGCCGAACGGACCCTCGGCAGGCTCGACGCGCTGGTCGCCGCCGGTGCCTGGCAGCGCGAGACAGCGGTGATGGAGTTCCTCGCGGAGGCGGCTGGGGCCGGGGCACCCGACGGCGAACGGGTGCTCGTCCACGGTGACCTGCACGTCCGGCACGTGCTCCTCACCCGGGCTGGCCGGGCCGCTGGCGTGATCGACTGGGGCGACGTCTGCCTGGCCGATCCCGCGGTCGACCTGTCGCTGGCCTATGCGGGTTTTGCTGGAGCGGCGCGGGAGGCCCTCCTCGCAGCCTACGGTCCGGTGCCGCCGGAGCGGGATCTGGCAGCTCGCGCACTCGCGCTCAACCTCAGCGCCACCTTGGCCGAGTACGCCGCGTCCACCGACCGGGCAGGACTGCTGGCCGAGTCTCTCGCCGGGATGCGCCGCGCGGTCGGATCGTGACCGGTCCGGACCGGATGCCTTTCGTGGCGACGGTGGCTCGCAAGTGACGGACCGAACCTCGGTCAGGGGAGTAGAGTTTCGATGTTCCCTCACTGAGGAGGGCCCCATGACCTCACTCGCGTCCGTCCCGACCGTCGAGGACGCCGACCGGCGACGAACCGCACTCGAGCAACGCTGGAGCCCGTGGCGGCGCAGGGTTCTCACCGAGCTGCTGGACGAGGTCGCCGACCGCCACCCGGACCGGCCGATGGTGCTGACCGACGAGCGCACCGTGACCTACCGGCAGATGCAGGAGTGGTCGAGACGCCTGGCGCGAGGGCTCTTCGCGCGTGGAGTGCGCGCGGGGGATCACGTCGCGATGTTCCTGCCCAACTGGCCGGAGACGGTGGCCGTGCGCTTTGCCATCGCTCGCGTCGGCGCCGTGGCGGTGCCGCTGAACTTCCTGCTGCAGGCGGAAGAGCTGGCTCAGGTGCTCAGCCAGTCGCGGGCCAGCGTCGTCGTGACCATGGAGGAGTTCCACGGGATCGACGCGGTCGCGGCCCTCGATCGCATCACCCCGCGCTGGGAGGGCGGTCGGGGAAGCGGCACGTTGCCGGACCTGCGCCTGGTCGTCACCGTGCCGGGTCCGGGTGAGGCGCCACGGCGCGAGGGCGCCACGACGCTGCACGACCTGGAACGGGCGGCCGACCCCGAGCTCGACCGTGCCCTCGACCTGCAGGCGTCCCAACTCCACCCGGACGACACGACCACCATCTTCTTCACCTCGGGCACGACCGGCGTCGCGAAGGGCGTCCTGTCGACGCACGACATGGAGATTCGCAGTGCTTATGGGTCCGCCTACACCCGAGCCTTCGAGGACGGGCGACGGATTCTCTTCGCACTGCCGCTGCACCACGTGTTCGCCTACATCGAGGGCATGCTGGCGTCGCTCTTCGTCGGTGGGTGCGTGATCCTGCAGTCCGCCTTCGACCCCCAAGAGACGCTGCGGGCGATCGAGCGCCATCGTGCCGGCGAGGCGCTGTTCGTGCCGACCATGAGCCTGGCGGTCATCGACGCCGCCCAGGACGCCGAGGTCGATCTCTCCAGCCTGCACTCGGTCATGTCGGCGGCGCAGTCGGCGCCGGCTCGGCTGTGGCGGTCGTTGCAGGAGCTGCTCGGTCTGGAGCAGCTCGTCACCGCCTACGGAATGACGGAGACCTCCGCCGCCACGACGTTCACTCGTCCCGGTGACCCGATGGAACACCTGGTGGACACGGTCGGCCGCGCCAAAGACGGTGGGATAGCAGGAGATCCGGCTCTCGATGGTCGACTGGTCGAGTACCAGGCGGTCGACCTGGACGGGCGCCCGCTGGACAGCGGACAGGAGGGCGAGCTGGTCGCTCGGGGCCCGATCGTCAGCGCGGGCTACTACGCCAAACCGGAGGAGACCGTGCAGGCGCGGTTGCCCGGTGGCTGGCTCAGGTCCGGTGACCTCGGGCTGGTGCGTGAGGACGGATACGTGCAGCTCACCGGACGACGCAAGGAGCTCTACAAGTGCGGCGGCGAGATGGTGATGCCGACCGAGGTCGAGGCGCGCCTCGATCGACGCCCGGACGTCGCCCAGGCGCACGTGGTCGGGGTGCCCGATGCTCGTATGGGGGAGGTCGGCTGCGCCTGGATCGTGCCGGCCGGCGACAACCCTCCCGACGCGAAGGTGCTGATCGCCTACTGTGCCGAGGAACTCGCGCGCTTCAAGGTGCCTGCCCACGTCCTGTTCACGACGGCAGCCGAGTTGCCTCTGACTGCGTCGGGCAAGGTGCAGAAGTTCCGGCTGGCGCAGCGGGCGCGCGAGGAGCTGGGTCTGTGAGCGAGCTGACGGTCAGGTGGTGAGCACGACTCGGCCGATGGCCGATCGGGATGCCAACAGCTCGAGCGCCTCGGGTGCTTCGCTGAACGGCAGTGCGCGGTGGATCACCGGGTCGATCAGGCCGTTGGTGTACATCGCGACCACCGCATCGTGGATCTCGCGCAGAGCCGCGGGTGCCTCGTGGCGGTAGAGCCCCAGGTTGAGGCCGACGAGCGAATAGTTGCGCAGCAGAGCATGATTCACCGGGAGGTCGGGCAGTTGGGAGCTGGTGAACCCCACTGTCACGAGTCGCCCCTCGAAGGCCACCGCCCTGCGCAGCTGCTGGAACAGCGCCCCACCGACGACATCGATCACGACGTCCGCCCCGCGCCCGTCGGTGAGGTCCCGCAAGCGCTCCACCAGCTCGCTCGTCTCGTCCAGGTCCACGGTGACGTCCGCACCGGCGGCACGACACGCGGCCACCTTCGACGAGCCGGAGGCCAGGGCGATGACTCGCGCCCCGGCGGCACGGCCGATCTGCACCGCGGCCAGCCCGACGCCCCCCGCGGCGCCACTGACGATCAGCGTCTCGTCGTTGCGCAAGGCTGCCCGGCGGTGCAGGGCTGCGTGCGCCGTGGCGTAGGCGATGTGGAGCACGGCCGCGACCTGCGGTGGCACGTCGTCCGACACCGGGAAGAGCTGCCCATCAGGCACGGTCAGCATCTGCTGGAAGGCGCCGCTGGGCAGTTCCGGCACCACGATCACGCGTTCACCGACCCGGTGGCGCGAGTCGGGGCCGGCCTCCACCACCACACCGGTGGCCTCGAACCCGGGGGAGAACGGCAGGTCGGGACGCTGCTGGTACTTCCCCGCGCACAGGAGCAGGTCGGGATGGTTGAGACCGATCGCGTCGACGGCGACGCGCGCCCCACCTGGCCGCGGTGGGCGGATCTCGACGGTGACCAGACGCAGCGCCCGGTGAGGTGGGCCGAGCCGGTGCACCTGCCAAGCCTGCTGAGACGCCATGGTGTTCAGCGTATGCCGGATAGGCTGCCCCCGTGACGGAGACCACCCGAGGCGCGGCAGTCGTCGGTGCGGGGCTCGCCGTGCCGGATCGCGTGGTCGACAACGCCGAGATCGCGCACAACCTCGGGGTCGACGAGGAGTGGATCACCCGACGGACCGGGACCGGCCGTCGACACGTCGCCGCTCCTGGTGAACGTCTGGACCAGTTCGCCGCGCAGGCGGCTCGTGCGGCACTCGCGGACGCGGGCATCGATGCCGCCCGGGTCGATCTGGTCCTGGTGGCGACCACGAGCTCGGAGGAGATGAGCCCTCACGCCGCGCCACTCGTCGCCACCGACATCGGTGCGCAAGGCGCCGGTGCGATGGACATCGCCGCCGCGTGTCCCGGGTTTCTCTCGGCCCTCTCGATGGCGGCCGGCGCGGTGGAGTCCGGGCGGGTCGACTGCGTGGTGTGCGTCGGGGCGGATCTGTTGAACCAGTACCTCGATCCGCAGGACCGCTCGACCGCCATGCTCTTCGGCGACGGTGCCGGAGCCGTCGTCGTGACCGGTGTCGACGGGCCGACGCGGATCGGCCCGATGCGGCTGCACTCCGACGGAGGCGGGAGGGACCTCATCCGCCTGGACCGCGGCACGCAGCGCATCACCATGGACGGGCCCACGGTCTTCCGTTGGGCGGTGCGCTGGATGGCGGAGGCCACGACCGAGGTGCTCGAGGCTGCCGGCGTGGCCAAGGACGACATCGACGTGTTCGCCTACCACCAGGCCAACAGCCGGATCATCGACGCGGTGGGCAAGCGGCTGCACCTCGACAGCGCCAAGGTCATCGATGTGGTGGGTGAGTACGCGAACACGTCCGCGGCCTCGTTACCCATTGCCTTGGCCTGGGCTCGCGAGCACGGTCGTCTGCGTGAGGGCGACCGGGTGCTGCTCTCGGCCTTCGGGGCCGGCATGGTCTGGGGCGCCGGACTCCTCACGTGGGGCAGGTCGGAGCGCGAAGACGGGAACCGCTAGTCGGCGGTCTCACGTGGGGTCCTCCGCGTCACTCTCCGTTGGCCCGATCGACGCCGCGCGGGCGTGACGATGCCTCTCGCGTGCCCAGCAGCCGCTGAGTGGGTGGCTTGTCCACAGGCCGCGGTGGTGGCGTGTTGGCCTGTGGACAACGTGATGAGTTCGGGAGGGGATGTGGATAACTCGGTGG
>CAYRLV010000059.1:0-14306 GCA_964425155.1 uncultured Ornithinicoccus sp.
AGCATCGTGTAGTTGGTGTCGACGACGTTGCCGACGGGCGCCAGGCCGGCCTGGCTCACCAGCTGCAGCGCGTCCAGCCGCTCGAGCCCGGTGAGTTGCGCGGTCCAGGTCACCAGGTCGTGCTGGCTCACCCGGAAGGCGTCCTCGAGAGGGCGCACCGAGCCGGTCGACATGAGGTGGTCGTCGGTCTCCAGTCGCGGCCACTCGACGCTCGCGCCCTTGACCAGGTCGACGACGATGGTCGTCTCCATGGCGGCCTCCACGGCGGTGCCGCACACCTCGCCCTCACCCTGGCGGCAGTGCCCGTCGCCGAGGGCGAGGCCGGCGCCGGGGGCGTTGACCGGGAGGTACAGGGTGGTGCCGGACCGGAGCTCGGGCGTGTCCATGTTGCCGCCGTGGGCACCCGGAGTGATCGACATGGTCACCTCGCCGGCGGCAGGTGCCACACCGACGGTCCCGTGCATCGGGTCCAGGGGGAGCTCGACGCCGTAGTCGCCGTGGCGCGCGCGGTACCGCACCACCGAGGCCGCCGCGTCCACGTCGTAGACCCAGACGCGCTCCTCGAGCGGCTCGTGCAGCATCGCTGTGGCGTGGGTGGTCGTGAGCGCGCCGAAGTGCGGGAAGGTGGCCGAGACCGCCCAGTCGCGCGCCGGTCGGATCGAGGCGAAGTGCACCGCCAGCAGGTCGCCCGGCTCGGCCCCCTCGACGTGGATCGGTCCGGTGACGGGATTGAGGTAGGGGAACTCGCAGACCCGGCTCGGCAGGTCGTCCACCCCGCGCACCAGACCGCCGAAGCAGTCCTCGGTGGACAGGCGCACGACCGAGCCGGGTGGCACCCGCAGCGCGGGCTCGCCACCCCCGAACGTGTACCGCAGCTCGTCGGCCCCGGGCCGCAGCTCGAAGACCTCAACGTGCGACATCGTCCGCCTCCTCGTCGATACCGGCCAGCTTCGGTTCGCGGTGCATGGCCTTGGTGATGATCAGCACGACGACGCCGATCCCCAGCCACACGAAGCCGAGTCGCTGCGCGGCGACGTTGGCGTTGATCACCACATAGGCGAGGATCACGAAGCCGATCAGGGGGAAGATGAGGTGCCGCCACCAGTCACGGCTGTGCTGCCGCCGCACGAAGTGGTTGACGACCGAGACGTGCAGGACCAGGAACGCGGTCATCGCTCCGAAGTTCACCAGGGTGCTCAGCAGCGAGATCCCGTCGTCGCGGGAGGCCATGTAGAGCCCGAGGACCAGGGACACGGCGGCGACCAGCAGCGTGGCGTTGACCGGGACCTTGCGCTTGTCGTCGATCCGCGAGAGGAACGAGGGCAGCTGCCGGTCCCGGGCCATCGCGAACAGCAGTCGTGAGGTCGCGGCCTGGGCGACCAGGGAGTTGGCGAATCCCCAGGCGATCGCTGTCGCGAGGGCGGCGAGTTTGCTGAGCCAGGCGCCGCCCGCGACGGCGGCGGCGTCGTAGAAGGCCGTGCCTCCGGGGTCGCCCTTGCTGATGAGCTGGTCGGGGTTGGGCACGAGGAGTGAGGCGATCCAGGTCTGCACGATGAACAGGGCCCCGGCGAGCAACAGCGCGCCGACCATGGCGCGGCCGAGCGCGCGGGCCGACTCCCGGTTCTCCTCCGCGAGCATGGAGATGCCGTCGAACCCGAGGAAGGAGAGCACGGCGATCGACACGGCGCCGAAGACCAGCGGCCAGGTGAAGGTGTCCTCGTTGAACAGCGGGGAGATGTTGAACCCCTGCCCCTTGCCGGCGGCCAGGGCCACCAGGCCGACGACGATGAAGATCGCCAGCACGATGAGCTCGCCGGCCAGCATCACCTTGTTGACCTTGGCCGTCATCTCGATGCCGAGGTAGTTCACCACGGTGTTGAGCACGACGAACAGCACCAGCCACACCCAGACCGGGATGCCCGGGACGATGGTGTTCATCGCGACGCTGGCGATGAGGTACAGCAGGCCCGGCACCAGCACGTAGTCGAGCAGGATCACCCAGCCCGCGAGGAACCCCGCCCACGGGCGCAGCCCGCGTCCCGCGTAGCTGTAGACCGATCCGGCCATCGGAAACGCTTGGGACATCTGGGCATACGAGTTCGCGGTGAAGATCATCGCGACCATGCCGATCGCGTAGGTGAGGGCGACCATGCCGCCCGACCCCTGGAAGACGCTGCCGAAGATGCCGAACGGAGCGATCGGCACCATGAAGATGAGTCCGTAGACGAGCAGGTCGGTGAAGGTCAGCGACCGCTTGAGTTCCTGGCGGTAGCCGAACTGTTCCAGACCGTCCACGGCGTGCTCGTGAGCCATGACCAAGCCTCCAGCTAGTTATTTTCAGATGGAAGCAAACACCCAAACGCCGCCGTTGGCAAGAGCCGGGGACCTGGGGGTATGGCGCCCGCTCACCGGAGCGCGACGAGCTCCAGTCCTTCCGCGCGCGCCAATCGCACACCGTCGTGCGTGGGACGCAGCTGGGTGGCCGCGCGGGTTGCCGCCTGCGGCCCGAGCGCGTCCGCACGGGCGAGCCGCGCCGCGAGCACGACACCCTCGTAGCACCCGTGCGCGTAGACACTCACCGGCGGTGCCGTCGGTCCCCATCGCTGCGCGTACTCACCCTGGAACTGCTCGCTCCGGCCGTCGGACGCGAACCAGCGCATGGCGGCGTAGAGCTCACCACTCGAGTCGCCCTCGGTCTCGAGCAGGCCGGTCTCCTCGAGTGATCCGGAGACCCGCACGATGGGGCGCGAGGTCTCGACGTGCGGGAAGTCGCGGTTGAAGGTCGCCAGGTCGCGGCCGACCAGACTGAGCAGCACGGCGTCGACACGGGCCCGGTCCATGTCCCGCACCAGGCGCTCCGTGTCGACCCGGCCGAAGGGCACTCGTCGCTCGAGCACGACATCCGCTCCCGCCCGGCGCAGCAGGGGCAGCGCGGTCGCGTGCACGGCCTGGGGCCAGATGTAGTCGTTGCCGACCAGTGCCCAGCGGCGCAGCCCCGTGGCCATCGCCAGCCGGTCCACGACCGGTCGCAGCTGCTCGGCCGGGCTCTCACCGAGGCGCACCACGCCCGCGTGCCGCGGGCCGCCTTCGTGTGGTGGCGTGAAGATGTAGGGGATCCGACCCCGGAGCGTCGCGTCGATCCGGCGGTGCACATCGCTGGTGTGGAAGCCGACGAGCACGTCGACCGCACGGGCGGAGACCAGGCTGTCGACCTCGGCAGCGACCACGTGTGGCGCCCGGCCGGCATCGACGGGGACGAGCTCCAGGGGAAGATCGTGCCGGCGGCGCGTGGCGTTGGCCTGCTCGACAGCGAGCTGCGCGCAGGCTCGGGCGGCCGGGCCGGTCAAACCGAGCGGACCGGATGAGGGCACGGCGAGCCCGACGCGCACGTGCCGCGGGTCGTGGCCGGCCAGCAACGCGTCCAGAGAATCGACAACTCGGGCAGGGGGAGCCATCAACGTGAGTATGCTCCAGCCAGCGGTCGGTGGACGAGGGAGGCGGCATGGGCGACACGGGGCAGGGGCGGTTGCTCGACTCGTTGGCCACGGCGCACCGGCGACTGTCGCGGCTGCTGGACAGCCAGCTCGCCGAGGAGGGGGCCACGGTGGACCACTGGCGTGTGCTGCGCGCGCTGGGGGAGTCGGACGGGATGCTCATGGGTGAGCTGATCGCGCGGCTGGGTGTCCCGGGCCCGTCGCTGACTCGGATCGTGGACAGCCTGGTCGACCGGGCGATGGTCTATCGACACCAGTCGCCCGAGGACCGCCGTCGGGTGCAGGTCCACCTCTCCGAGACCGGTAGTGCTGCGCTGGACCGCATGGACGCGATCATCTCGGCGCACGAGGAGTTGATCTCGGAAGCCTTGGGCCGCAGGCGATTCCGCGCCTTGACTGCCGCGCTCGAGGACCTTTGCGGCACCGACGTCCAGGTCCACGCGCAGGCCGCGTCCGAGCGTTCCTGACCCGAGCGTCCTCGCCGGTCGTGCCGGAGGTCCCACGGCGGCTTCGGGGCACAGCCGGCAGATCATTTTCACTTGGTAACTCTTGACAAGGCTAAATTGTAGACAGTTAACTGATTTGTGCCACTCCACCACTGACGGAGGCACGATCCCCATGCTGCGACTGCGCCGCACCCTGCTCGTCACGACGACCCTGGCCCTGGGGGTGGGCCTGGCCGCCTGTTCGCAACCGACCGGCACCACGTCCGGCGAAGGCGGTGGTGGCGGCGGCGACGATGCCGCCTCCGCCCCGAGCGGAGGCGCTCAGGGTGCCGCCGCGCAGGACGGCGGCACCCTGACGGTGGCGCTCGCCGAGGCACCGGACGCCCTCGACCCCACGGTCGCCCAGACCTACGTCGGTCGGATCGTCTTCGCCAACATGTGCGAGAAGCTCTACGACGTCGGCGACGGTCTGCAGATCGTTCCGCAGCTGGCCGCGGACAAGCCCCAGATCTCGTCCGACGGCAAGACCTACACGATCAGCCTGCGCAAGGGCGTGACGTTCAACGACGGCACCCCGTTCAACGCCAAGGCGGTCAAGAAGACGCTGGAGCACTACAAGACCGACCCGAAGTCCTCCAGGGCCGCGGAGCTCACCACCGTCGCCAAGGTGGAAGCCGTGAACCCCACCACGGTGCGGCTGCACCTCAAGACGCCGTACGCGCCGCTCACTGCGATCCTCGCCGACCGCTCGGGGATGATCCTGTCGCCCAAGGCGCTCGACAAGTGGGGCGACGACTTCGCCAAGCACCCGACGTGCGTGGGTCCGTTCTCGTTCAAGGCGAGGCCGTCCTCGGACAAGATCGAGCTGACCAAGTCGAAGTACTACTACGACAAGGACAAGGTGCACCTCGACGGGGTGACCTTCGTCGCGGTGACCCAGCCCAATGTCCGGGCCGCCAACCTGCGCTCGGGTGACATCGATGTCGCCGACCGGATCGCGCCCCCCGACGTGGCCACGCTGAAGAAGTCGACCGATGTGAAGGTCTGGCCGGTGACGTCCCTCGGCTACCAGGGCATCACCATCAACGTCTCCAACACCAAGGGTGCCGGCAAGCCCAGCAGCCAGAACGCCGACAACGTGCTGGCCCAGCACCCCGAGCTGCGCCAGGCGTTCGCGCTGAGCCTCGACCGGAAGGCCATCAACCAGGTCGTCTTCCAGGGCCAGTACGTCCCCGGCTGCACACCGATCTCGCCGGAGAGCCCCTACGCGCCGGACATCACCTGCCCCGAGCGCGACGTGGCCAAGGCCAAGCAGCTCGTGGCCGAGAGCGGGGTGTCGACCCCCATCCAGGTGAAGCTCAACGTGCAGGCGGGCAACGCGGACGCGACCAAGCTCGGGACCGTCATCCAGTCCATGGCCAAGGAGGCCGGCTTCGCCGTCAAGGTCAACCCGATCGAGTTCACGACGGCGCTCGACAACGGCTCGAAGGGCACCTTCGAGACCTTCCAGGTGGGCTGGTCAGGACGGCTGGATCCGGACCAGAACATCGCACCCTTCTGGGACAACGACAGCGCCCTGAACTACAGCGGGGCCAACTACCCCGACGTGCAGAAGCTGATCCTCAAGGAGCAGTCCACGACAGACGAGGCCACGCGCAAGCAGGCCTTCAAGGAGCTGTCCGAGGCCTTCTTGAAGCACAACAACATCATCTACCTGTACTACCCCAAGGTCGTCATGGGATACCGCAGCGCGGTCAGCGGCATCCAGTACTACGGTGACGGGCTGATCCGGCTGAAGAGCGCCTCGATCGCGGGTGGCTGAGGCTCGATGCAGTGGTACCTCATCCGGCGCGTGGGACAAGCTCTCGTCACCCTGTTCATCGCCACCATCGTGGTGTTCGTGGGTGTCCGAGCGCTCCCGGGCGACGCGGCCACCGCGATGTCGGCGGAGACGTCGGATCCGGCCGTGCTGCAGGCCATTCGGAAGGACTACGGACTGGACAAGCCGGTGCCCATCCAGTACATCCGCTGGCTGGGGCACGCCATCCAGGGTGACCTCGGGCAGTCGCCCAAGACCGGCATCTCGGTGGCACAGACGCTGGCCGAGCGGCTGCCGGTGACCTTGGAGCTCACCCTCCTGGCGCTCATCATCTCGCTGGTCATCGGGTTGCCGATCGGCATCCTCGCCGCAGTCAGACGTGGGTCGCTCGCCGACTACGTCGCCAGCACCACGGCACTCGTGGGCTTGTCCGTGCCGCACTTCTGGCTCGGGATCCTGTTCATCCTGGCCTTCGCGGTGGGACTGAACTGGCTGCCGGCGTCCGGGTTCGTGCCGCTCACCGACCCGCTGGCCAACCTGTCGCACATGTTGATGCCGGCGGTGGTCCTCGGCATCGGCCTCGCCGCGGTGGTGATGCGACAGATGCGCTCGGCGATGCTGGAGTCGCTCGGCGCCGACTACGTCCGCACGGCTCGCGCCAAGGGCATGAGTGAGCGGGTGGTCGTGGGCGTCCACGTCCTGCGCAACAGCCTGATCACCGTCGTCACCGTGGTGGGCCTCCAGCTCGGTGCGCTGATCTCGGGCGCGGTGATCACCGAGCAGATCTTCATCATCCCCGGTATCGGCAAGCTGACCATCGACTCGGTGTTCAGCCGGGACTACCCCAGCCTGCAGGGGGTCGTGCTGATCACCGCGACCGGCTACATCGTCGCCAATCTCCTGGTGGACGTGGCCTACTCGCTCCTGAATCCCCGGATCCGCGTCGTGGGAGGTAGCTCGTGACCGCCGCTGTTGCCCCCGGTGCCCTGTCCCGTGCGCGGCGCGCCCGCCGAAGCCGGTTCGTCGCCCGGTTCCGGCGCCGCCCGCTCGCCCTGATCGGCCTGTTCGGGGTCGTGGTGGTGGTGTTCGTCGCCCTCACCGCGCCGTGGATCGTCCCCTACGACCCGGCCAAGTCCGACTACTCCGCGATCCTGCAGGGGCCGGGAGCCCCGGGACACCTGCTGGGGACGGACGATCTCGGACGGGACATGCTCTCCCGCCTGATCGCCGGCAGCCGGGCCTCCCTCACCGCCGGGGTGCTCGCGACGCTGCTGGCGCTCGTCGTGGCCGTGCCGATCGGTATGGTGGCCGGCTACTACCGCGGCTGGGTCGACGTCGTCGTCGCCCGGCTGACCGACGTGGTCCTCTCGTTCCCGTTCCTGATCCTGGCCGTGGGCCTGGCCGCGATCCTCGGACCCTCCCTGAAGAACGCCACCATCGCCCTGGCCGTCGGCCAACTCCCGATGTTCGTGCGGATCACGCGAGGGGAGGTGATGGGCCTGCGCGAGCAGGAGTACGTCCAGGCCGCCGTGGTCAACGGCGCCCCGACCCGGGTCATCCTGCGGCGGCACCTGCTGCCCAACATCCTCAGCCCGTTGATCGTCCAGTCCACCGTGGCGATCCCGGGCGCCATCATCGGCGCTGCGGTCCTGTCCTTCCTCGGCCTCGGCGTCCAGCCACCCACGGCGGCGTGGGGCACGATGCTCAGCCAAGCGCAGCAGTACGTCTCCCAGGCACCCTGGTTCGCCGTGTTCCCCGGCCTGGCCATCGCCCTCACGACGCTGTCGTTCAACCTGTTCGGTGACGGCCTGCGTGACGTCCTCGACGTTCGGTTGGCGTCATGAACATCACCCCACGAAATTCTCCGCTCCGCTCCGATGCTTCGCGGCGACCCCGGACGAGCGGCACGACGACCACGGGACAGAGTGCACGGCTGGAGGTCGAGGACCTGCACGTTCGGTTCGACACCGACGAGGGGCGCACCCTTGCCGTGGACGGCGTGTCCTTCTCCGTCGAGGCGGGTGAGGTGCTGGCCCTCGTGGGGGAGTCGGGGTGCGGCAAGTCCATGACCGCCATGGCGACCATGGGTCTGCTGCCGCCCACGGCGACTCGCACCGGGACCGTGCGGCTGGAGGGCCGGGACATCTCGAGCCTCTCCCGGCGCGAGATGAGGAGCATTCTCGGCCGGGACATCTCGATGATCTTCCAGGAGCCGATGACCTCCCTCAACCCCGTGTTCACGGTGGGTTACCAGATCGGCGAGGTGCTCCGGCGCCACGAGGGACTCAGCCGCAAGGCGGCTCGGCGACGGGCCGTCGAGCTGCTCGACCTGGTGCGCATCCCGGAGCCCGGGCAGCGGGTCGACGAGTACCCGCACCAGATGTCCGGGGGCATGCGGCAGCGCGTCATGATCGCGATGGCGGTGGCCTGCAACCCGAAGGTCCTGCTCGCGGACGAGCCCACGACCGCCCTGGACGTCACCATCCAGGCGCAGATCCTCGACATCATCCGCGACCTGCGCAAGCAGCTCGACACCTCGGTGGTGATGATCACGCACGACCTCGGCGTGGTCGCCGACATCGCCGACCGGGTGGTCGTGATGTATGCCGGCCACGTCGTCGAGACGGGCGTCGTGGACGACCTGTTCGCGTCGACCCAGCACCCGTACACGATGGGCCTGTTGGGCTCCGTGCCCCGTCCGGACCTCGTGGTCGCCGACGCCCAGGACCGGCTCGCCGAGATCCCCGGCATGGTGCCGACCCTGCACGAGCCACCCGCCTCGTGCGTGTTCGCCCCCCGGTGTCCCCGCGCGGGAGACGACTGTCGCGCCGCGATGCCGGAGCTCGTGGAGACGGTGCCGGGCCAGTTCGCCGCGTGCATCCATCCCGGGCGGCAGCCGGCGCGGACCGCGGAGGTGGGTCGATGACCGATCCGGTGCTGGAGATCAGTGGACTGCGCAAGCACTTCGACATCGCACGCAGTCGTGGCGGCGGTCGGGTCCACGCCGTCGATGGCGTCGACCTCACCATCGGGCCGGGGGAGATGGTGGGCCTGGTCGGCGAGTCGGGCAGTGGGAAGTCGACCGTCGGCAAGTGCATCGTGCGCCTGCTCGAACCCACCGACGGCTCGATCAGGATCCACGGGAAGGACGTGACCCACGCCGGCCCACGCGCGCTGCGCCACCTGCGACGTCAGGTGCACATGGTGTTCCAGGACCCGCACTCGTCCCTGAACCCCCGGATGCAGGTGCGGGCGGTTGTCGCAGAACCGTTGCGGATGCACAAGATCGCACGTGGGCGCGAGCTCAACCGGCGCGTCGACGAGATGCTCGAGCGGGTAGGGCTGGCTCCCGAGACCCGTTCGCGCTACCCGCACGAGCTCTCCGGTGGGCAGCGCCAGCGCGTCGGCCTGGCAAGGTCGCTCGTGCTCCAGCCGAGCCTGCTCATCGCCGACGAACCGGTGTCCGCCCTGGATGTCTCGGTGCAGGCGTCGATCATCAACCTGCTGCTGGACCTCCAGCGCGACATGGGGTTCAGCTGCCTGTTCATCGCGCACGACCTGGCGGCGGTGGAGTTCCTGTGCAACCGGGTGGCGGTCATGTACCTCGGACGCATCGTCGAGGAGGCGACCCGGGAGGAACTCTTCACCCACCCGAGGCACCCCTACGCGCAGTCGTTGCTGTCCGCCATACCCCTCCCGGACCCGCCGGTGCAGCGGCAGCGGGAGCGGGTCGTGCTCACGGGTGACATCCCGAGCCCGGTGCACCCGCCGTCCGGTTGCCACTTCCACACCCGGTGCCCGGTGGCGGAGCTGCCGCTGTGTCGCGACCGGGAACCGGAGCTGATCGCCCATCATGGAGACGGCCATCGCACGGCCTGTCACCTGGTGCGCGCCGACGGAAGCGCGCCCGACATCACGAAAGGAGCCGGCCAGGGTGTTCACCACGAGGCCTGAACTCAGCGGCACGTTCGGCATGGTCGCGTCCACGCACTGGCTCGCGTCCCAGTCGGGCATGGCCCTGCTCGAACGCGGGGGCAACGCCTTCGACGCAGCCGTCGCGGCGGGATTCGTGCTGCAGGTCGTGGAGCCGCACCTGAACGGCCCCGGCGGCGAGGTGCCGGCCGTCGGCTGGGACGCGAAGAGCGGCAGCCCCTTCGTGCTGGCGGGGCAGGGGGTGGCGCCGGCCGCGGCCACCATCGACCGGTTCACCGACCTCGGCCTGGACCTGATCCCCGGGACCGGCCTGCTCCCCGCCTGCGTCCCCGGCGCCTTCGGCGGCTGGCTCACCATGCTCGAGCGCTACGGCTCGATGGGCGTCCGCGACGTCCTGGAACCGGCGATCGGCTACGCGCGCACCGGCTTCCCGGCGCTGCCGCGGATCTGCTCGACCATCGACACGGTCCAGGACCTGCTCACCCAGCACTGGACCAGCTCGGCGCGGGTGTGGCTCCCGTCCGGCTCGGTCCCCCAGGAGGGGACGCTGCTGACGAACCCGGACCTCGCCGACACCTACGAGCGCGTGGTGGCCGAGGCGGAGGCGGCCGGGCCGGACCGCGAGACCCAGATCGAGGCGGCGCGGCGGACCTTCTACTCCGGTTTCGTGGCGGAGGCGATCGTCGACTTCGTGAGCTCCACCGACGTCATGGACGTCTCCGGCGAACCGCACCGCGGTCTGCTCACCGGGGACGACCTCACCGGGTGGCAGGCGACCTTCGAGGAGCCGCTCTCGTTCGATTACGGCGACCACACGGTGCTCAAGGCGGGGCCGTGGTCACAGGCGCCGGTGTTCCTGCAACAGCTCGCGCTGCTGGACGGTTTCGACCTGGACGCGCTCGACCAGGGCAGTCCCGAGCTCATCCACCTGGTGACCGAGTGCTCGAAGCTGGCCTTCGCGGATCGGGAGGCGTGGTACGGCGACCCCGCCTTCGTCGACGTCCCGCTCGACGACCTGCTCAGCGCCGGCTACAACGACGAGCGCCGCTCACTCGTCGGCGACAGCGCCGACTGCGACGAGCCGCGCCCGGGCAGCCCCGGAGGCCGAACGCCCCGGACGCCGGACCTCCCCGCGGCCGTGGCTGCGGCGATGGCGCGGTCCCAGGGGCGCTCGTCCGGTGCCTTGGGGGAGCCCACCGTGCGCACCAACGGGGAGACGCGGGGCGACACCGTGCACGTCGACGTCGCGGACCGGTTCGGCAACCTGGTCTCCGTCACCCCCAGTGGCGGATGGCTGCAGAGCTCTCCGGTCGTGCCCGGGCTGGGCTTCCCCCTCGGGACACGGGGGCAGATGTTCTGGCTGCAGGAGGGCCTGCCGTCCTCGCTCGCGCCCGGCAAGCGTCCGCGCACCACCTTGTCACCGACCCTGGCGCTGCGGCACGGCGAGCCGTGGATGGCCTTCGGCACGCCCGGCGGCGACCAGCAGGACCAGTGGTCGCTGCAGCTCTTCCTGCACGTCGTGCACGGAGGGATGAACCTGCAGGAGGCGATCGACGCACCTGCCTGGCACACCGGCCACCTGCGCTCCTCGTTCTACCCACGGGGGCTGGAGCCGGGCAGCCTGCACGTCGAGTCGCGCCTCGGCGAGCCGGCCATCGAGCGACTGCAGCAGCTGGGCCATCGGGTCATCGTCGAGGACCCGTGGTCGTTGGGTCGGCTGACCGCCGTGTCCCGTGGCACGGACGGGCAGTTGCACGCCGGAGCCAACCCGCGCGGTATGCAGGGCTACGCGGTCGGGCGGTGAGCGGTGGCACGCACCAAGGTCGTCGATGACGAGTTCGACGACGTCGCACCACTCCGCCGCCCCGGACCGCTGCGCCAGGGGGTGCAGGAGGCGCTGCGCGAGCTGATCATCTCGCGCACCCTCGCCCCGGGGCAGCATCTGGTGGAGTCCGAGCTCGCCGAGCGGCTCGACGTGAGCCGGGGCCCGGTCCGGGAGGCCTTGCAGGCGCTGCATGCTCGCGGCTGGGTGGACCTCCGCCCGGGGCGTGGCGCATTCGTGCACGAGCCGACCGACCGCGAGGTCGACGAGGTCTTCGCGGTGCGCGCCGCCCTCGAGTGCGAGGCGGCGCGGCTGGCCGCGCTGCAGCACGACGAAGCGGCGATCCGGCCACTGCGGGCGATCTGTGAGCGCGGCCGGTCGGCGGTCGAGACGCGTGACGTAGCGGCCGTCGTCGCGGCCAACTCCGAGTTCCACCGGCACGTTGCCGCCCTGTCCGGCATCACCCTGCTGTGCGACTACATCGAGTCGATCGACCTGCGAGTCCGGTGGTTCTACAAACCCGTCGCTCGGACTCGCGGGATGGACTCGTGGGACGAGCACGAGGAGATCATCGCCGCCCTCACCGCCGGCGACGAGGAGACCGCCGCCCGGCGGATGCGGGAGCACACCGAGCGCACTCGCGAGACCTACCGGGCGCTGGACGTCGTGGACGACATGCAGCAGGATCCACCGTCGCGACGGAAGGGGAAGGGCACCAAGCGGTGAATCCGGCTGTCACGCTGGGCAACTGGCTCGCGGCGGCCGCGCCGGTTCTGGTCCTGCTGGTGCTCGTCACCACGGGGGTGCTGCGCACCAGGACGGCGTGCCTGGTCGTCGCCGTCCTGACCGCCGTCGTGGCCCGGGTCGTCTTCGGGGCCGGGGGTGACGTCCTCCTGGTCGCGCTGGGCAAGGGGGCGTGGCTGGGAGCCTGGATCCTGTATGTGGTGTTCCCGGCGATGCTGCTCTACCGGCTCGCCGAGCGGGCCGGGTTCGACCGGATCGGCGGCCTGGTCGACCACCTCTTCCCCAACCGGAGCGAGAGCCTCCTCGTGCTCGCCTGGCTGTTGCCGTCCTTCGTCCAGGGTGTGGCCGGGTTCGGGACGCCGATCGCGGTGGCTGCGCCGTTGCTGCTGGCCTCGGGTTGGTCCCGAGCCCGGGCGGTCGCCTATCCGCTGATCGGCTACAGCTGGTCGGTCAGCTTCGGGTCGATGGGGTCCTCGTTCTACATGGCGGCGCTGACCGCCCACCTCACTCCGGACGCCACGCGTGAGTTCGCCGGCCACACCTCGTTGCTGCTCGGTGTCAACGGCATCATCGGGGCCGCGCTCGTGCTGCTGCTGGACGGCGGGATTCGTGCGTTGCGAGAAGGACTCGTCCTGCTGCTGACCGCAGGCGTGACCATGGCGGTGACGCTCTATGCCGTGACCTCGGTCGTGCCCGCGATCGGCACCGTGTCCGCGGGAGCCGCGGGGTTCGTGGTGGCGCTGCTGATGGCCTGGGTCTCACGGCGCCGACACCGCGCCAGGCAGGCTTCCTGGGCGGTGCCGGCCGGCCAGCCGGCGGCGGAGCAACTGCCGGCGGAGGGGCCCGAGCCGGCGGCCGAGGCGGCACCGTCGCGCGAGCGGGCAGGGTGGCTGATCTCGCCCTACCTCTACCTGCTCGGTGTGGCGCTGGTCGTGCTGCTCGTGCCGGTGTCCCGTGACTTCGTCGACCACCACCTGGTGCTGGCCTTCGACTTCCCAGCCACGACGACCTCGCTGGGGTGGACCTCGCCTCCGGTCGACGACTACACGCCGCTGCGACTGCTGGCCCACCCCGGCAGCTACCTGCTGCTGGCCTGCCTGCTGGGCTACCTGACCTACCGGGCGGTCGGTCTGTGGCGCCCCCGGCCGGCGCGAGAACTGCTCCGGGCGTGGTTCGACTCCGTGCAGTCGTCGGCCGTGAGCATCCTGTCGCTCGCCTGTGTCACCACCATGTTGATCGAGTCGGGCATGGTGTCCGTCCTGGCGCGGGGAGCGGTGCGCGCGACCGGTTCGGCCTATCCCGGCCTCTCGGCGCTGATCGGGGCCCTCGGGTCCTTCCTCACCGGCTCGACGACCTCGTCCAACGCGCTCTTCTCGGCGCTGCAGGCCGAGTCGGCGGACCTGCTGGGCATCGCCCAACCGGTCCTGCTCGCCGCGCAGACCGCGGGCGCCAACGTCGGCAACAGCGTGGCCCCGGTGATCGTGCTCATCGGCATCGGCGCGGTCGGTGGTGGCGTGCGTGCTCCCGAGGTCATCAAGACCGTCCTGCTGGGCACGATGGTGCTGCTGGCCACCGTGACCGCGATGACCCTGGCCCTGGTCACGCTCACCGGCTGAGGCCCGCGTCAGGCGCCCCTCCGGCGACGGGTCCGCGCCAGGCCGCCCCACCCGAGCAGGGCCGCACCGAGCACGCCCACCGAGAGGACCGGCACCCCGGCCTGACGGCCTCCGGTGGCGGCCACGCCCGTGACCACACCGGTGACCGTGGTGCTCCCTTGCGGTGTGCCCGGGACGAGCGCAGTGCTCTGGTTGACTTGACCGCCGCGCTTGCCGCCGGGGCGAGGAATGGGCGTCTGCTGCAACGCCTTCGTCGCCCGCTTGAACGACTGGGGCGTCACCGTCGGGGCGGAGCCCTGGTGACGCCACCGCGGCAGCTGCCGCATGTGGGCGCAGGCGGACGGGTAGGTGTCGCAGTAGCTCAGCCGGCCGTCGTGGCTCTCGGCCGACAGCAGAGCCTTGGCGATGGCCCGTGACAGCGTGGTGGCCCCG